>QOAQ01000033.1 GCA_003972955.1 Aquificaceae bacterium | reverse complement strand
AGTTGGCGGAAATTCTTACCTTAATTCAAACAGGTAAAACACGTCGTATTCCTATCGTATTAGTTGACAGTAATTTTTGGCAAGGCTTGGTGGACTGGTTTAAAAATACCCTAGTCAAAGAAGGAACTATCTCCCCTGATGACCCTAATTTATTTGTGATGGTTGATGATGCAGACAGTGCAGTAGAGTATATTTTAAAACATCAAACCGATATAACCGAACCCGCGACAGAAGAAGAGCAAAAAAAGATGATGGAGATTTAATGTCAGTTTATACCACGGTGTCTAAGCAAGCGTTAAACACGTTTTTATTAGACTATGATATCGGTGAGCTAGTTGATTTTTCTGGTATTACAGCAGGAATGGAAAACACCAATTACTTTGTAAACACCCGCAAAGGTCGCTTTGTTCTCACCTTGTACGAACATCATAGCGTGAGTGAATTACCCTTTTTCTTGGGCTTAATGCAACATTTATCAGCACATCACGTCGAAACCATTACGCCAATAGCCAATAAAAAAGGGGAATTTCTCGGTACATTATGTGGAAAACCTGCCGCATTGATTGCGCGTTTATCAGGTTCTGCCTTGCAACAATCAGCGGTAAGCCTTGAGCATTGCAAACTCATCGGTGAAGCGCTAGCACGTTTTCATCTGGCGGGGATGTCGTATAATAAACAACGCGACCATCAGCGTAATGATGATTTATCCCCCCAGTTTATCCAGCCTTTACTGCCACATCTAAATGATGATGATAAACAACTGCTACAGCAAGAGTTAGATTTTCAAAAAACAATAAATTGGCAAGCCTTGCCCTCTGGGATCACCCATTCTGATTTGTTTTGTGATAACGCTATCTTTGATGTGGTCGATAAAAAGCTGGTATTAAGCGGTATTATTGACCTATATTTTTCTTGTAACGATGCCTTTATTTACGACTTAGCCGTTGTTGCCAGTGACTGGTGTAGTAATGATGTAGGTTCTCTTGATAAAGCGCGTTTGCTAGCACTACTTATGTCCTATAATAAAGTGCGAAAAATTGAAGAAAGTGAAAAACAAGCTTGGTTAGCCATGCTCAGAGTGTGTTATTTACGTTTTTGGATTCTGCGTATGGATCTTAGCTTTAATCCACAAGGGGGAGAACTTGTATTACGCAAAGACCCCAACGACTTGAAAGTAAAACTACAGGCTTGTTTGCATGACAAGGATGTAATCATGCAAATGGTCAATATGATAAATTAGTCACTGTTCAGAGACAGAGAGTAGCTGAACGGTTTCAATCAATAACACGGATACGTTATGCACACATTAGATGCACGTCGATTACTTTGCCCCATGCCCGTTATTCGCGTTCAACAAAAAATAGAAACGCTTAAAACAGGCGACCGCTTAGAAGCCATCTGCACCGACCCTGGTGTATTACACGATATTCCTGCATGGGCAAAAGTTCATGGACACAAAACCCTAGAAACACGCAGCGAAGAGTATGAATACATTGTCGTGATAGAAGTGGGAGCAAGCGATGACTGAGAAGATACCAACAACAGAATCCACCCCAACACCCCAGAAAAAAACTTATAGCAAACAAAGTCGCTACGAAGAAACACGCAGAGTGACCTTAACAGGGATCATTGTTAACGTTCTGCTCTCGGTTGCTCAATTAGTTGGCGGTGTTGTCGCGCATTCGCAAGCCTTAATTGCCGATGGCTTCCATACACTATCAGACCTTGCCAGTGATTTTGTGGTGCTATTTGCCGCTAAATTAGCCAGTAAAGATGCGGATGAAGACCACCCCTATGGTCATGAACGTATCGAAACCGTAGCAACCGTTATTTTAGGCATGGCACTAGCAGGCGTTGCCGTTGGTATCGGCATGAATGCTATTGAGCGTTTAACACAGCCAGAACGATTATTACAGCCAACCTTATTAGCATTAGTGTTTGCCTTATTTGCGATTGTCGCCAAAGAGGGCTTATATCAATACACCAGCTATATTGCAGAAAAAATAGACTCCAACTTACTGCGCGCCAACGCATGGCATCACCGCTCGGATGCCATGTCTTCTTTAATGGTTGCCGTAGGTGTTGGCGCAAGTGTCTTTTTTCAATTACCGTGGCTAGATGCCATCGCAGCTATTTTAGTGGCAGTGATGATTTTTTATATGGGCGCACGTTTAATTCTTGATAGCACCATGGAGCTAGTAGACACCTCTGTTGAATTAGACAAAGTGGCTAAAATAAAAGAATTTATTAGTGATTTAGAAGGTGTCGAAAACCTACATCTGCTACGAACACGTAAAATGGGGCATAAAGTCATTGCTGATGTGCATATCCAAGTAAACTCCTTTCTCAGTGTCTCCGAAGGTCATTTTATTGCAGAAAATGTTATGCAAAAAACCCGCAAGGCATTCCCCGAAATGACTGATATTACCGTACACATAGACCCTGAAGATGATGAATCGTGTAGCCTTTGCACCGAGCTACCAAGTCGTAATCAACTAATGGGGGAGCTATATCCACATCTACAAGAAAGTGGTTTAACAAAAAGCATTCAAAACATCGTATTGCACTATATAAGCGGAAAAATTGATATGGAAATTTATCTCACAGAAAGTGCAACTGAAGAACAAGTGGCACTATTAGTGAATGGCTGTAAAAGTAATGAAGTTGTTGGCGAAGTATTTGTACATCAGAAAATAGTGTGAGCTTAGGACTCCGAACCAAATAAAACCATACTTGTATTAGGGGAATAAAAATAAAAATATGAAAGAAGCTGGCAATTATCTTCCCCTATTATTAGAGATCAGCGAAGTGTAGAGGCTCGATAAACGGTATAAACTAAGCTTATTCTTTATTTTAAGTCTCAATAAAATAATTGTGAACGTCTATTAGAAGCTCATTATATAAGGCTTAAGAGCGAGTTGTTTAGGAAATAAGCTATTTATCATGCTACAGTGATTTGGTAGTGGTATAAATCTGTGATTCTTATTTATTACCCGCCTCTTCGACAAGCTCAGGGAGCTAGTACTCCAACAATATTGTATTGATGGATACAGCGAGTCAGAAAGCGGTTAGCCACTAGGCGCACTTTGCAGGGAATGGTCACTCCC
>QOAQ01000022.1 GCA_003972955.1 Aquificaceae bacterium | reverse complement strand
GCTACGCTCAAACAGCTTGCCCTACTGATCCATTTTTACTTGCAAATGCTCGGCGCGGTTAGAATGGGAACTAATGCTTCGCACTCGCTATCGCATCGTGCTATTTGTGCTTAAACGCACAAATAGAAATCTAAAGTGCGTAACATCAGCTGTATAACATTCGTTGTACTCCATCACTTCATTGAAATGGCTTTGACGTACCATATCAAACATTAGGAAACTATCCCTAAGCACTTTCAAACACCCCTTCAGACCTGTTTTTCTCTACTTGATCCCATTTGAATACCTTACCATTCATAGTGATATAAATATCGCTTGCTAAACACTGCACCGCAGCAACGGCTGTGCCTAAATTAAACAGTGCATCAGAATTTTTAAACGCATAGGGAATCATCGCACCTAATAGCACCACTGTTTTATTACTTATTTCTGAGGCTAAATACTCTGCTGTCAAGGTCATGGTATCGGTACCGTGCGTTATTATCACAAGGGACTCTTCGCAGGACTGGCAGGCTGTTAAAATGACATGCCGATCATTTGGGTTCATCTCCAAGCTATCTTTCAGCATAAGAGTTTCTATCTCAATATCTGCTTTGCAACGTGCTTGGGCGAGCATTTTCTCTAATTGTGTTTCTGCAAATATCAACTCACCGTTTAACTCGTTATAGTGTTTATCAAGCGTACCGCCTGTTACTAGTAATCTAATGTTTGATGACTCACTCATTGCTTATTACTCTTCGCTTTTGCAAATGCCGCAGCAAAGGCATTGTTGCTCGGTGCAGTATTTTGCGACCGTTGTGTAGGGCGTTGCTGGGTTCTATTTCTTGCAGGCTTTTCTTTATATGATGTTGTCGCTTTTTGCTCAACAGTATCGTCTAAGCGCATGGTTAGCGCGATACGTTTACGTGCCACATCAACCTCCATGACCTTCACTTTTACAATATCACCTGCTTTCACAACCTCATGCGGATCTTTGACAAAGCGATTCGCTAAGGCGGAGATATGCACTAATCCATCTTGATGCACGCCAATATCAACAAATGCACCGAAGTTCGTCACATTTGTCACCGTACCTTCTAAAATCATGCTTTCTTTTAGGTCTGATATTTTCTCAATACCGTCTTTAAAGCTGGCTGTTTTAAAGGCAGGACGAGGGTCACGCCCTGGTTTATCCAATTCTTTGATGATGTCGATGACCGTTGGCACACCGAATTGCTCATCGGTATAATCTGCGGGGTTTAATTGTTTTAATACCCTGCTATTGCCGAGTAAACTCGTTATATCCGCATCATTAGCTGCCGCTATTTTTTTAACAACACGATAAGATTCAGGATGTACCGCAGAAGCATCCAAAGGATTGTCGCCATTATGAATACGCAAAAAACCCGCCGCTTGCTCAAAGGCTTTAGCCCCTAAACGTGGCACATCTTTTAATTGCTGACGGCTCGTAAAACGCCCTTTTTCATTGCGTAGTGTGACAATATTATCGGCAATGGTTTGATTTAAACCTGCGACATGGCGCAATAAAGCCGCCGATGCCGTATTGATCTCAACCCCAACACTATTTACACAATCTTCGACCACACTATCCAAATTCTTGGCTAACTGCACTTGATTAACATCGTGCTGATACTGCCCTACCCCAATCGCTTTCGCATCGATTTTTACCAACTCCGCTAAGGGGTCTTGCAAGCGTCTGGCGATAGAAATTGCGCCACGAATGGTGACATCCAAATCGGGAAATTCTTTTGATGCGGTTTCAGAGGCAGAATAAACCGATGCTCCCGCCTCACTGACCATTATTTTTTGTAACTTTAATTCAGGGTGACGCTTGATAAGATCAGCACATAGCTTATCGGTTTCACGCGAAGCCGTACCGTTACCAATAGCTAATAGCTCCACTTTATATTTTGTGGCGAGTTTAGCTAACACATCAATGGACTGATCCCACTGATTACGTGGTGCATGAGGATAGATTGCAGTTGAATCTAAATACTGCCCCGTACTATCAACCACGGCAATTTTTACACCTGTACGCAAACCAGGGTCAAGCCCCATGGTTGTGCGTTGTCCTGCGGGAGCGGCTAACAAAAGGTCTTTGATATTTTTACCAAATACATTGATGGCTTCAACTTCAGCACGCTGACGTAGGCTTGTTAATAATTCTGTTTCTAAACGTAAGTGTAATTTAATACGCCACGTCCAACGAATCACATCGGCAAGCCATGTCTCTGCTGCTCGACCTGTTTTAGTGAAATGAAGATATTGTGAGATGATCACTTCTGCGGGGTGCAAAGTGTCTTTATCATGCTCAATATCAAGTTTTAGCTGTAAAAAACCTTCATTACGCCCACGAAACATCGCCAATGCGCGATGCGATGGAATCTTCTTAAACGCATCTTTATTATCAAAGTAATCACGATACTTTGCACCCTCTGTTTCTTTACCTGCAACTAACTTAGCATGTAAGACACTATTTTCTAGCATGTACTGGCGTAATGTCTCTGTTAAGTCGGCATCGTCGGCAAAGCGTTCCATAAGGATAAACTTTGCCCCCTCCAATACACCTTTCACATCAGAAAATGCACCTTTAAACGTCTCATCATTATTAATATACGCCTGTGCTTGTGTCTCAGGATTAAGCGTTAAATTACTAAGCAAGCTGTCGGCTAATGGCTCTATGCCTGCTTCTATTGCAATCTGTCCTTTGGTGCGACGCTTTTGCTTAAAAGGTCGGTATAAGTCTTCCAAGCGTGTTTTAGTATCCGCCTTATTGATTGCCAAACTTAGCTCAGCTGTTAACTTCCCCTGTTCATCGATAGCCTTAATAATACTCGCACGACGACTATCTAACTCTCTTAAATAAACAAGACGCTCATGTAGCAGCCTTAATTGAATATCATCCAAGCCACCTGTGACTTCTTTACGATAACGAGAGATAAAAGGCACGGTTGCCCCTTCGTCAATCAATTGGATAGATGCACTTACTTGTTGTTCTTTAATCTTTAGCTCATTCGCAATACGTTGAGAGATTGTATTCATATATTTTTTATCACTATTAATTAGAGGCAAATGCGGATATGAGGGATAAGATATTGGTTTCACAGTGAAATTAAAAAATCTTAGCTTCACCCATAGGTTAAGCGGGTATTTTTTAAATCACTGTGGAATCAATAGCTTGTTCATCATACTGTAGTTGCCTCACGGATTCAGGTAGAGTATAGAATCTGAATTCTATCGGTATTATCAGTAACTTTTCACAATCCACAAGTAGCATTCTTAATTATTTTTTCTGTACTGTAGTCTTTCATATATTAAATTTCCATTCCCTTCCTTTCGACTTCGCTCAAGGTAAAAAATGACAAATTTTAAGGGATAGGTGAATGGTTACAAAATATTGCTACTATAAACCACATCAAACACCTATCTTGCATTGAAAAATCACCCTATAATTGGTCACAATATCAAAATAATAAATACTCTTTGGATTGAATACCGCCGTCTCAGGTCTGCTTTGCAGATGTCTTGATATCTTTCTATTTCCATCTAGTACTCAAACAAGGGAATTCTCATAATGACTCTAAAAGGAACGATAAAAGCATTGTCACCAAAAGACATTATTTTGTTTGTCATGCTATCTATCGTCATCATTATTAATACATCTGATTTTTTAAAAGACATAATGCAAGGTGATGAGCTACTACACATTGTCTTAGAAATAATAACAGTAGCCTTATCAATTGGCGGTATTTTCCTATTAGCACGAATGGTTCACCACCGAGCTAATATGGATGCGCATGTAGAAAAAATAGAAAGTGACCTCTCTGTAACGCGCAGCAAACTTAAAGAAATAGGAGAAGAGTATAGCAAACACATTCAAGATCAATTTCAAATGTGGAAGTTTACCCAAAGTGAAAAAGAAGTTGCCCTCCTCATATTAAAGGGACTCAGCTTTAATGAAATAGCAGAAACAAGAAATACCAAAGAAAAAACAGTACGCCAACAAGCCTCTAGTGTTTATAGCAAATCAGGCGTTTCTAGCCGACATGAACTAGCCGCTTGGTTTTTAGAAGACCTTCTTGTGTAAGCTTCATCTTAATACGACAGGAAATAATCTCTCTTTATAAAGAGAAGGAAGCATTCTCTTCATAGCCATTCTCCCAACTAATACAATACATATAACCTATATGCTACTTTCTTCCCTCTCATATCAAAACTATCCGCAGTAGCAAAGAAAACACAATATCAACAATAAAAACAATATGTTACAACATGGTACATATGTCTCATAAACATACTACCTTCATACCATATCTTCTTTATACGACCCTTTGACCAATATCTTAATTCTCCCAAATCTCTACACTTTTCAGTCATAAGTTCTCGGCACAAATACTTAAAGTGCTTTCCTAAAAACAACGCTTATGCGAGAAAAATTATGAATATCAAATTACTTTCAGCTTTTATATCAGCCAGCTTTATTGTTACAGCATGTGGTGGCGGAGGATCATCCACAACATCGTTAGCACCAACCATTAAAAACAATTACCTTCTAAAAGGCACTGTTCCTGGCACATTAATTGAAGCGTATTGTGATGACGGAAGCGTTCACTCTGTCTCTTCTACAAAAAATGGCACGAGTAAACACCCCTTCTCTCTCAGCCTACCTAAAGGTCTTGCTTGTCGCATTGTGATGATTACTAATGAAAATGATCTTACAAAAAAGGTCGTCACACCAATTAAATTTATGAAT
>QOAQ01000159.1 GCA_003972955.1 Aquificaceae bacterium | reverse complement strand
AAAAATCTTAGCTTCACCCATAGGTTAAGCGGGTATTTTTTAAATCACTGTGGAATCAATAGCTTGTTCATCATACTGTAGTTGCCTCACGGATTCAGGATTAAGGCTACAAAATAACAACAATATACAAACAGTGATTCCTCGTTTTTTTACTTAGTATTTATGTTTTCATAAAATAGTTTGTAATTAACGATGAATAAAAACAGAAAAACTACCGTGGTTATCGGTGTATTGATTTTATTAGCCTACAGCATACTGGGTACAAATAACCCAGAGGCAAAAATTCAGGGAATGTTGTTAGAAATAATCAGCGGACTTTCTGTTATTGCTATTGCTGTTTTAATGTATCCCTATCTAACCCCCTATGGAAACAGGCTCACAAAATGGTATCTGTTTTTAAAAGGTTTAGAAGGCATTTTAATGATTGTGGCAGGGGTATTATTTTTTATCCATACGCCCTTGCTCTTAGCGCTACGTGATCATATTTACTTAATTCATGGCTATATATTCGCTATACCTGCTTTGATTTTTTATTACTTGCTCTATCTCTCAAAACTTATTCCTCCTTGGCTATCCATTTGGGGAATTATCGCTGCCATTTTATTAGTAATAGTCAATATATTGGAGTTAATGACTATCATCTCTCCATTGGAAATTTTATATCTTCCTATCGTATTAAATGAAGTGGTTTTAGCAATCTGGTTAATCGTTAAAGGATTTAATTCGCAATCACTTCGAGCTTCTTGTTGATTAATCCGATGGGTAAATTTATTGCTTGGAATCTCCTTCTCCCCTTGAAAGTTAAGATACATGCCTATACTTCACTCTATTATGCTTAAAAAAATTACTTATATAGTCTTTCATATATTAAATTTCCATACCCTTCGACTCCGCTCAGGGGGCTCGTACTCTGAGCGGACTTGGTTTATCTTGAGCGAAGTCGAAAGGAAGGGAAATTATTTAAGTGAATGTCTATAGCTCTTTAAAACGTAATAGAATGACGAAATGAAAATTCCAAAAAGAATCCTACCCTTGGTCGAAGATGGGCTTATCGACGATGTAACTAGCCGTTTAATGAGTGGTAAAGAGGCTGATATTTATGTCGTGCATTGTGGCGATGAGGTTCGTTGTGCAAAGGTTTATAAAGAAGCGAGCAAACGTAACTTTAAAAAATCAGTACAGTATACAGAAGGACGTAAAGTTAAGAATAGCCGTCGTGCGCGCGCAATGGAGAAGGGGTCTAAATTCGGTCGTCAGGAGCAGGAGAAGCTTTGGCAGAATGCTGAGGTTGATGCGCTGTATTTATTAGCGGCGGCTGGTGTACGTGTTCCTGAGCCTTTTGGTTGTATTGATGGCGTTTTGTTAATGGAGCTGATGACCGATGGCGAAGGTGGTATTGCGCCACGTTTAAGCGATATTGTGATGACAGAAGAAGAGGCGCTAGAAGATCACGCTATCGTCATACAAAATATTGTGCGTATGTTGTGTGCTGGTATTGTGCATGGTGATTTATCAGAATTTAATGTTTTAGTTGACCAGTATGGCCCTGTGATTATTGACCTACCCCAAGCGGTTAATGCAGCTTCTAATAATAATGCCAAAGCCATGTTAGCACGTGATGTTGATAATATGCGCCGTTATTTTGGAGAATTTGCGCCCTCTTTACTGCATAGCAATTATGCTAAAGAGATGTGGGAGTTATACGAAAATGGTGAGTTGCAACCTGATACGGTATTAACAGGACGCTTTAAAGAATCAACTAAAAAGGCAGATGTTGGCTCTGTTATGGCACAAATTGAAGCTGCACGTAAAGAAGAACAGATGCGACAGGAACGTTTGCGAGAGAATAATGCTTGATTTTTGCTCTATAGTCTTTCACATATTAAGTTTCCATTCCCTTTCTTAAATTGGTAATGGTATCAATCTGTGATTTTGTGCTTTATCACAGGTTGATACCACTACCTTTAAATTGATAGTCCAGAGCAGTTAATGTAAATTCAGACTAGATCAATGCGCTTATTGCCATACTCTTGGCATGATTAAATCTCGCTTTCTTGTTTTCAGCTTAATACTCAGTCTGTTTTTATTGCCATCGCTCCTGCTGGCTAAACCTTCCAAACCTGATCTTTTACTTGCAAAGGTCTATCGCGACAATATTGATATTTCCCAGTATTGGGTAAGTGAAAAATATGATGGTGTGCGTGCTTATTGGAATGGAAAACAGCTTATTTCTCGTCAAGGTCATCCTTATTATGCGCCTAAGTGGTTTACTGCTGATTTTCCTAATGTAGCTTTAGATGGTGAGTTATGGATTGCACGCAACCGTTTTGAAAAACTGATTAGCACCGTAAGAAAAAAATCACCCATTGATGATGAGTGGCGACAGGTTCGTTATATGGTGTTTGAGTTACCTCAGGGAGAAGGGACATTTAGTACACGCTTGTCACGTTTGAAAAATTTATTTCTCTCGCTCAAAAGTCCGTATATTAAATTGATTAAGCAGTACCGTGTTAAAAGTCACGCGCTATTGATGAAAGATTTAGACGACATCATTAAAAAAGATGCGGAAGGTTTGATGTTGCATCGTGCTGATGCGCTGTATCACACGGGGCGTCGAGATGATTTACTCAAGGTAAAGCGTTACCAAGATGCTGAGGCGCGTGTTATTAAACATCTGCAAGGCAAGGGAAAATATCATGATGTTCTGGGAGCGCTGTTAGTTGAAACGGCAGAAGGTAAGCGCTTTAAAATTGGCTCTGGATTTAGTGATGAGGAGCGCAAACATCCACCTGCTATTGGTGCTTTAGTGACCTATAAGTTTTTTGGCAAAACAGTGAATGGTATTCCTCGTTTTGCTAGTTTTTTGCGAGTGCGTAACGTGATGTAAGCACTCTACCGTTTAGTGTGTGTGTGAAACCTATCCTACAAACTAATCAATTTCCAACACTGAATAAACAGGGGTAATTGCCTCTACTTTTTTACGTCCATCTAAAAATTCTAGGCTCATTAAGAAGCACGCTTCAACACATTCGGCATCTACTTTTTCAATCAGGCGGGCGGCGGCTTCGGCTGTGCCACCTGTTGCCACTAAGTCATCAATTAATAAAACTTTTGCGCCTTTTTTATGGTGAAAAGCATCGAGGTGGATTTCTAGTTCGTCAGTACCGTATTCAAGTGTGTACTTCTCGCTGACTGTTTCTGATGGCAGTTTTCCTTTTTTGCGTATGGGGACAA
>QOAQ01000068.1 GCA_003972955.1 Aquificaceae bacterium | reverse complement strand
CCCCCCCCCCCCCCCCCCCCCCCCCCCCCCCCCCCCCCCCCCCGCGGGCGGGGGGGGGGGGGCCCGCTACAGGTAAGAGAGTATAAATCACAATCATCCCCCCCCCTCTAACTCATTAGTGCTTCAATATTATGTCTAAACATAACAGTGAACTAAAACCCAGCAAACCGCCTATTTGGAATGACCCTAAATACAGGGCGCTATTTATCCAATCACTACTTACTCTTGGGCTACTCTACTTTATCTACGCCATTGTACAAAATACACTTGGCAACATGGAGTCACGGGGTATTTCCACAGGTTTTGCGTTTATGTCAGAACCTGCGGGCTTTGATATATTACAGTCATTAATCCCCTTCAACTCCGACTCAACCTACGGACGAACCTTTGTTGTTGGTATTCTCAATACCCTTTTGATTACTGTATTAGGTGTCTTTTTTGCTACCATCCTTGGTTTTATTATTGGCGTTGCGCGCCTCTCCAAAAACTGGTTAATCGCAAAACTTGCCACCGTTTATATTGAGACATTCCGTAATATCCCACTGCTTATTCAAATCTTCTTTTGGTATTTTGTGGTCTTACGCGCCATGCCATCGGCGAGAGAAAGTATGTCATTATTCGATAGCTTTTTCCTTAATGTCCGAGGCTTATACCTTCCAGCCCCTGTCACCGAACCGGGCTTTATGTATACAACCATCGCCTTTGTGATTGGTTTAATCGGTACATTTATCTTGCGGCGTTGGGCTAAAAAGCGTCAAGAAGCAACAGGACAACCATTTCCTGTTTTTTTAAGCTCACTAGGCTTAATCATTCTCCTTCCCCTGATTGTCTTTTTTATCAGTGGTTCACCGCTCACATGGGACATTCCCAGCCTACAAGGTTTCAACTTTAAAGGCGGTTTGAGCGTTATTCCTGAGTTATTTGCCCTCTTGATTGCCCTTTCCATCTATACCGCCGCGTTTATTGCAGAAATTGTACGCTCAGGTATTAAAGCAGTGAGTCACGGACAAACAGAAGCCGCCTTATCGATTGGTTTAACACCAACGCAAAATCTACGCTTAGTCGTTATCCCACAGGCAATGCGCGTCATTATCCCGCCAATGACAAGTCAATATCTTAACCTAGCGAAAAACTCATCGTTAGCAACCGCCATTGGCTACCCCGATATTGTGGCAGTCTTTATGGGAACGACGTTAAATCAGACAGGACAAGCCGTTGAAATTATAGCCATGACGATGGCGGTTTACCTTGTTTTAAGCTTAAGTATCTCGGCCTTTATGAACTGGTATAATGCCAAAATGTCACTTGTTGAGCGATAGGAGTAATTAATTATGGCTTTTGTTACCGATAAAATTCTTCCTGAGTTACCCGCACCTGACAACGCCAAAGGAGTTGTTCACTGGATAAAAGCGAACCTGCTTTCTAGTCCTTTAAATATTATCCTGACCTTATTGGGCATCTTGTTGGTGTATAAATTAATCCCACCTGCATTAGACTGGGCATTTATAAACGCCACATGGTCAGCAGATAGCGCCGATCAGTGTCGCGGTGAAGGCAAAGGAGCGTGTTGGCCTTACATAATCAACCGCTTCGATCAAATCATGTACGGCTTCTACCCTGAAGCCGAACGCTGGCGACCTAATCTAGCAGGAATTATGTTGATACTGCTCACCATTCCGCTATTTTTTGAGAAAACGCCCAAGAAAATATGGCTAAGTGGCTTTATTTTATTAGTCTTCCCCTTTATCGCCTATTTTCTTATTCACGGCGGTTCATTTGGACTATCAGAAGTAGGTACCGACAAATGGGGTGGTTTAATGCTCACCCTCATTATCTCACTGGTTGGTATTGCCGCCGCTTTACCACTCGGCATTGTACTCGCCTTAGGACGACGCTCAGAGATGCCAATTGTCAAATCAATTTGCGTCGTATTTATTGAATTCTGGCGCGGTGTACCATTAATTACCGTACTCTTTATGGCATCGGTTATGTTGCCACTGTTTCTACCTGAAGGAACAGACTTTGATAAATTAGCCCGCGCCATGATTGGTATTATTCTTTTCCAATCTGCCTACGTTGCCGAAGTAGTACGCGGAGGCTTACAAGCCATCCCCAAAGGACAATACGAAGCCGCGATGTCAATGGGTTTAAGCTACTGGAAAAGCATGTCATTAATCATTCTGCCACAAGCCCTTAAACTGGTTATTCCCGGCTTAGTCAATACCTTTATTGCCTTATTTAAAGACACCACCCTTGTACTCATTATTGGTTTATTTGATCTATTAGCCATTATTCAAAACGTATTAGGATCAGACTCTTCATGGTTAGGCTTTTTCACCGAAGGCTTAGTCTTTGCCGCCTTTGTCTTCTGGATATTTTGTTTCAGCATGTCACGCTACAGCATGGCATTAGAAAGAAAGCTAGACACAGGACACAAACACTAAATAATTTATTGTGTAAAACCAAGGCATGCCTTGGTTTCATATACTGAGAAATATTATGAGCGAAGCAAACAAACAAACAGATCAAGAATACGCCCTGCAAATGATTAACGTCAATAAATGGTATGGCGACTTTCATGTACTAAAAGATATAAACCTCAATGTCAAACAAGGCGAGCGTATCGTTATTTGTGGGCCCTCTGGCTCAGGAAAATCAACCGTCATCCGTTGCATTAACCACCTTGAAGAACACCAACAAGGACAAATTCTTGTTGATGGCACAGAAATCACAGGCGACGTAAAACAACTAGAAAAATTGCGTACCGACGTCGGCATGTGTTTTCAGCACTTCAACCTATTCCCACACTTATCAATTTTAGACAACCTAACCCTTGCACCAATATGGGTAAAGAAAACCCCCAAAGCCGAAGCCGAAGCCATCGCTATGCAATACCTTGAGCGCGTGAAAATACCCGACCAAGCCAATAAATACCCTGGGCAATTATCAGGCGGACAACAACAACGTGTCGCGATTGCGCGTAGCTTGTGCATGGACCCTAAAGTGATGTTATTTGATGAGCCAACCTCAGCACTCGACCCAGAAATGATCTCAGAAGTGCTAGACGTAATGGTCGAACTAGCCGACGAAGGCGGTATGACCATGCTCTGTGTAACGCATGAAATGGGCTTTGCAAAACAAGTCGCCGACCGCGTTATCTTTATGGACGCAGGACAAATTATTGAAGAAAACACACCCACTGAATTCTTTGAAAACCCACAGTCCGAGCGCACACAGTTATTCTTGAGTCAGATTATTGCGCATTAAAATAGATTATATTTAGCCGCCCCTTCGACTCCGCTCAGGGAGCTAATATCTCCCAC
>QOAQ01000089.1 GCA_003972955.1 Aquificaceae bacterium | reverse complement strand
TGCTTCCTCTGCAGTTTTGTTAAAACTCATAAGTGCAAATAGCAACATGTTGATCATCATATCTGCTTTAGAATCACCTGTTTTAGAGGATGATATTGCCTTATCCCAGACTTCTTTTAACCAGACGTAACCTTTTAAGTAGCCTGAGCAATAAGCGATTAACTCAACACTTGCACCTGTTGCAGGGGAATAATCACAACCCGCTGGTAATACCACCATTTCATTTTTTAACTGCTCATTGAGATGATCCCATAAGCTGCGAATATTGTAGGTAAAGGTTTTTCCAAGTTCAGGTGATTCAAAATCTGGTAGTTTATTATCCTTAAATAATAAAGGTTGCCACTCCATAGGGCTTAGTTTTTCTGGAGAAGATGCTATCGCGAGTACAAAACCATAGGTTTGATAATGACCTATACTACTGGCTTGTATTTCGGGGTTATCTTCAAATAAATCAGCAAATAATCCTGCTGAGAATTCTAATGACTCTGATGGCATATTTTTTCCTTATTTCTCAAATACTGCAATAGATTCTACATGGGCGGTATGTGGGAACATATCCATAATACCTGCACCTAATAATTTATAACCATGAGTATTAACCAGTGCATCGGCATCACGCGCTAATGTTCCTGGGTGACACGATACATATACAATACGTTTGGCGTTAAGTTTAGAAAAATGTTCGATAACTTCTTTTGCACCAGAGCGAGGTGGGTCAAGCAGAATACAGTCATACTTCTGTTTTAGCCAAGCCTCACCTTTCATATCACCCATGAGGTTGCAGCTATGATATTCAGTATTTGTAATGCCATTTGCTAAAGCGGTTTGACGCGCGCGCGCTACCATAATGTCATCACCTTCAATACCTGTAACCTGTGCCGCTTTACGTGCAATAGGGAGTGTGAAATTACCTAAACCACAAAATAAGTCTAGTACATGCTCACTACCTGTCAGTTGTAATAACTCAACAGCTTGCGGTACCATTTGACGGTTAATACTACTATTTACTTGGAAGAAATCTTGCGGACCAAATGATACTTTTGTATCAAAATCAGGATGTTCATAAAACAACTCTGCGGTATCAGGATAAACCAAGTGAACGGTATCAGGGCCTTTTGGTTGGTAGTAAAGCTGATAATGATGTTCTTGTGCAAATGCAACCCATTTTTCATTATCACCCTCAGAAAGTGGCTCTAAATGGCGTACGATCAATGCCGTTGCATTATCGCCAACGGCCACTTCTATTTGTGGTAGTTGCTCCTTAGCATCCATCGTAAAAATCAATTCCTGAAAAGCTTCTAGCTTATACCCTATGGATGGATGTAAGACTTCACAGTTTTGCATATCGGCAAGAAAACCGCCCTGCTTCTCTCTAAAGCCGACTAATACACGCCCTTTTTTACGCACATGACGTACGCCTAAACGTGCTTTGCGACGATAGCCCCATTTATCACCTGTCATGGGTGCAAATACTTCCGCAGGTTCTACGTGACCTATGTGCTTTAAGGCATTGAGCATTGATTTTTGTTTGTATTTAATTTGAGCATCAGCATTTAAATGTTGCAAGTTACAACCACCACAAACACCAAAGTGAGCACATTTTGGTTCTACGCGCTCTTTAGATGCTTCTAATACTTCGTGAACTATACCTTCATCATGGCTACGGCGTTTAGCGGTATAAATAAAAGTAACTTTCTCATCGGGTAATGCGCCATCAATAAAAACTGTTTTTTCATCGATGTGGGTGACACCTTTGCCATCTTGACTTAATGATTCTATCGTCGCTTCAACAGGAGTTTGGGGGAGTTTTTGCTTACGTCTTCTGCGTGCCATGAAATATCTCTAAAAAACGAAGGGGTAAAAAGAAAAATGCCAGCAACTAGGCTGGCACATTTCTCAATATAGGCGAATTATACAAATTTAAAACCTTAGATGATAGTTTTAAAAAGTAGGACACCGTTTTACATAAGGTCTATCAGTTAGTCCCCAACGGTTTTCATAAGGTGCATGAGGGTCTGATGATAATTTACCCTTAGCAATATTCTGCCATAACTGACGTAAGTTAATGTATTTATGATCATTTTGAGGATATACCGCTATGCGGCAGGTTTGATCCATCGCACGCTCTAGCTTTGGGGGAACTTGATCATGAAAAATAGCACGTGCTATTAGCTGAGGAGTAATTTGCCCTTCTTTAATAACGCCACCTGCATACGCAATATTTAACACCTCTTGAAAATAGCGTTTAAGACGTTTATCGCGTGATGGTGTCGAATAATAATCATATTCCTTAGCATTCATACACTGCCTTGTTACTCCTCGCCCTCGTCCTGAGCGAAGTTTGTGTAGAAAACGTAAACCATCATTGACATAATTAACCCGTTCTTTTGCAAATGAACATAACCCTTGCAAAACACGTTTAGTCTTTTCAGTAAGTGGTTCAGGTCTTCTGCGTAGCTTTTTGGCAATAATGTCGGTAAATGCAACGTAGTTATAACCCGTCGCAGCAGCAATAACATATTGTTCATTACTATAACCTGGTTGCTGTTGCATCGGTTTTAAGATATTTCTAGGCCACTTAAAGCGACGGTAACCATCAGTCATATTCTGACGATCTTTTGGTATAAAGAAGGGAAAGGCATATAACTGAATCATCATTTTAGGTGATGCTGGCGTGGTAGAACTCATAATGACGGGAACACCAGTATCCGTAATGCCAACAATCTCATAGGAGTGAGAACCTGGCTGAACGTATAAATCACCTGATCTAATCTGACTTAGCGGGATAGGATAGGTATCTTTCGATAAAGAGCGTGTACCTACACGATCATTAATATACAACATAAAATTACGTAAACGTTGATACTCTGGCAAACGATCCCATTGGTTCATTTGATTGCTAAGTAACTTGCCCGGTTTATTCGCATTATTGATGACAAAAGGCAGTCTATTTTCATACGAAAACACTAAGCGCATAAGATAAATAGCATCAGCACAATCATGAGGAATACGATAATATTTCTGATTATTAGGATTCATAAAAAAATTGGGTTTCCAATTATTAGCAACCCAATTTTGATATTTTACTTCCCATGCATTTGACCAGTTATTTTGATTCTTCCAAACTGCGGCTTGAAGTGATGAACTCCAAAGAGAAAATAAAAATAATAGAGGGATTAATAATAACGACTTATTTTTCATATTTGATGTAATCCTTTAAGGTGAGTCATCTATATTGGTGCGAGACAATAGCAAAACTTATTCATAATTATAACCTACAACTACGGTATGATGAACAAGCTATTGATTCCACAGTGATTTAAAAAATACCCACTTAACCTATGGGTGAAGCTAAGATTTTTTAATTTCACTGTGAAACCAATATCTTATCCCTCATATCCGCATTTGCCTCACGGATTCAGGTATAAGTTCTTCGATTATCAATTCTACAATTTAGTTCCCCCTAATGCTGTTTAGAGAGAAATTATTTTAATTTACTGCCTCTTCATTATTAGGCTGAATATTCTTTAATAATTCTTCCCAAGATATTGAATTATTGTTAATTAATAATTTATTACCATTGCTTTTAAGCTCTCCTTGGTAGTGGTTATTCACTTGATTAAGTAATCCATTTTCACTAAAGAGAGCCAGTTTTTCCTTTAAACTGAGTAATAAAGGTGATGGCAAAAAAGACACATTTTGAGGTAATGTAATGGAGAGTTTTAAGCGACTATCATTTTCTGCAAATACTTCCTGTGTCATTATCTTAGAAATTGAATGTCGTTTATTATTTAATTGCTCATAGAGTTGCCAGATATGTGCTTGTCCTTCTGGTGTCTCCGCGCCCTCCTCTAGCGTCCATTGAACTTGTTGTTTTAAATTTAAAATCTGTGCTTCTACTTGTAAAAAAGATTGATACCCTTCTACCGATAAATTATGCGCTTCTACATACAAGGTTGGCTCAATTGAACTACTATAATTTAATTCAAATATTCCTGATAATTTATTGTTAATATAAGTAAAATTTCCTTTTGATTGAAATACACCATTGCTATTTTCAGTTTTTTCTGAGGAGATAACAAACGGTTTTACTGTATAGCGTATATGCTTTTGCAATAAAAATTGTTGCTGGTCAATATTAATAGCAATATCTAACGCTGGAATATCAACGACACCCAGCTCAGTCAGTAGGCTTATATCGTTAATATGAATATTTAAATGGTTAGATAAAGAATTTTTGTCGATACTACCTTTGGAGGTAATATCTTTTATATGCAAAGAGGCTGAAGATAGTTTGCTAATATGACTTTGATAGCTCAAGCTATTATCAAAGCCGATTAACACACTTAAAAAAGGTATCTT
>QOAQ01000143.1 GCA_003972955.1 Aquificaceae bacterium | reverse complement strand
ACCGCTTTCTGGCTCGCCCGAAGGGAGCAACCCAAAGCGTCCAATACGGCGTTATGGGTCTTGCCAAGGGAGCTACCATTGCCTGCGACCCATGCCTTGTCTTGAACGCTTTGTATTGCTCTGTACCCATCAATACAATGTTGCTGGAGTACTAGTTCCCTGACAGAGTCGAAGGGTGTATTGCACAGCTACTTATTAGATAATTATTTACCCAATTCACTTACTTTAAAATCATCAAAAACAGTAACGGAATCTGCTTTTGTCCATAATCCTGTATAGCCTTTTTTAAAGGTGCTGTCGTGAAAGTCTAGAGCGAGTTTGTTATCTAAGTAGGCTTGGATATGATCCCCTTTAGCGATAACTTGCATTGTGTGAAATTTACCGAGTGCAGGTGGTGTGACAGTGGCAGAAGCTAGTTGGTGGCGGTATCCATCGGTAAAAGTGTAAAGTCTAAAGTTGTCTTCCAAGGCGTTAGCTCTAACTAAATAGTAATTATCCTCATCTTGTGCTCTAAAAATAATACCTCCACTGGCATCAATTTTGCCTGAAACTGGTTTAAAACGTAGCTGAATATCGATATCTGAGCGTGGTTTATCTTCGCGAAGAATAATAGGATAATCGTCTGTCGTACTGTTTTGTTGTAATTCTCCGTTTTTAAACTGCCAATGACCCGCGTAGCTTTTCCAAAGCGTGCTTTGTTCGGAGAAGTTATCTTCAATACTATCTATTACGACCTTATCTATTGGTTTTAGCGATGTTGTTTCATCGTGATTGCATGCCGTTAATAGAGCAAAAGAAAAAAATACTGCACTAGACATAAGCGTAGTAGCATTGAAAGGTTTCATTGATTACCTCTAG
Source organism: Aquificaceae bacterium (assembly GCA_003972955.1). Taxonomy (GTDB): domain Bacteria; phylum Pseudomonadota; class Gammaproteobacteria; order Thiotrichales; family Thiotrichaceae; genus JAGLBW01. Next base: position 2,572 of record QOAQ01000143.1, on the reverse strand, counting down.
TTGTAATAGAAAATAGCCTTAAGATTAACCATAAAGACAGAGATAAGCGGTTTCTTCATTGACGGTGACATTAAAAGCGCTATCGGTCGCGACATCAAAAGACTCACCTGTTGTGTATGTTTTTGTTGTCTCTTCTCCTGCTAATTTAATGGTAAGTGAGCCACTTACGACGGTCATTTTTTCTTTTGCAGCGGTATTAAAAACATAATCGCCAACTGCCATTACGCCGACAGTGGCGGGTAAAGTCTTAGTTTGGAAGGCAATAGATTTTACGTTACCATCGAAGTATTCATTGGTTTTAAACATGGGATTTATCTTCCATTAATGGGGTTATTTTGTGAGTATTACGTTTAATATTGTTGAAGCGATTATTTTTATTCTGCTATTGATGCTTATTATCTATGTGATTTGGCGAACGAAGTGATAGGTAGAGACAAGGTATGCCTTGTCTCTACGGCGATATTACATAGCCTGTATTTTCACAAGTTGCTCTTCTAGCTGTGCCAGTGCGGTCTTTTGTTCTTCGGCTTGTTTGCGTACTTGAGCGACGACATTGGCAGGGGCTTTATCAGCAAAGTTTGGATTGCTTAAGCGTCCTTCTAAGCCTTGTAAACCTTTTTGGATTTTCTCGATTTCTTTGCTTAAACGTGCGGTTTCAGCTTCTTTGTCGATAATGCCTGCTAAGGGGATAAGTACTTTCATTTCACCGACTAAAGCAGTAGCAGACTCAGGGGCATTATCACCATCATTTAGCCATTCAGCACTTTCAATTTTTGCGAGTGAATTGATAAATATCTTGTTTTCATCAAAGGTTTGTTTGTCCGTTTCTGTCCAGTTTTGCAGTAAAATAGGGAGTGCTTTACTGGGTTTAATATCCATTTCTGAGCGTATTTTACGAATGCCAATAATGAAATTTTTGACCCATTCTAATTGCTGGTTTGCAGCGTCATCGATTAAGCTATTATCCGCAATCGGATAGGCTTCTAACATAATGGTATCGTTCGTTTTGCCTGTTAATGGCTTAATCGTTTGCCAAATTTCTTCACTAATAAACGGCATAATAGGGTGTAGCAAACGCAATAGTGTTTCAAACACGCTTACTAAGGTGTGACGTGTACCACGTTTTTCAGCATCGGTGCTATTATCTGAGAATAATACAGGCTTAGAGAGCTCTAAATACCAGTCGCAATATTGTCCCCATGTGAATTCATAGAGGGCTTTGGCGGCAAGGTCAAAACGGTATTTCTCGAAATGCTCGGTGACTTCGGCAGTGGTGGCTTGTAATTGTGAAATAATCCAACGGTCTGCCAGAGAGAGCGTGGTAGGGTCATTGGCATTTAGTCCTACGTCTTTACCTTCGGTTTGCATTAACACATAACGCGTGGCATTCCATATTTTATTACAGAAATTACGATTGCCTTCGATGCGTTGCAAGTCAAAACGAATATCACGCCCATTGGAGGCTTGCGAGGCAAAGGTAAAGCGCAGTGCATCGGTGCCATAAGCGGGAATACCGTCAGGAAATTGTTTTTTGGTTGCTTTGCGAATTTTCTCGGCAAGGTGGGGTTGCATCATATTACTGCTGCGTTTTTCGAGTAGGTCTTCTAAAGAAATACCGTCGATTACGTCTAGCGGGTCAATCACATTGCCTTTTGATTTGGACATTTTCTGTCCGTCACCATCGCGCACTAAACCGTGCATATAGACTTCTTTGAATGGTACTTCGCCATCCATAAACTTCATGCCGAACATAATCATGCGGGCAACCCAGAAGAAAATAATGTCAAAACCTGTGACTAATACATTGGTGGGATACCACTGCTTAAGAGCATCGGTTTTTTCTGGCCAGCCAAGGGTAGAGAAAGGCCATAGGGCAGAGGAGAACCATGTGTCTAAAACATCGTTGTCTTGGCGTAAATTGACATCATCGGCAAGCTCGTATTTTTCGCGTACAGCAGTTTCTGTTTTACCAACATAGATTTTATTGTTGTCGTCATACCATGCAGGAATACGGTGTCCCCACCATAATTGACGTGAAATACACCAGTCTTGAATGTCGTTCATCCAACTGAAATACATATTTTTGTAAGCATCGGGGACGAATTTAATGCGTCCATCTTTAACCGCTGCGATGGCTGGCTCGGCAAGTGGCGCAACATTCACATACCATTGGTCGGTAAGGTAAGGTTCGATTACTGTACCCGAGCGTTCACCGCGCGGCACCATGAGTTTATGGTCTTCAATTTTATCCAATAAGCCAAGTGCATCGAGGTCGTTAACAATGGCTTTACGTGCTTCAAAACGGTCTAATCCACGATATTTTTCAGGTGCATTATTATTGATAGCCGCATCAATGGTGAAAATATTGATTTTTTCAAGATCATGGCGTGCGCCGACTTCGTAGTCATTAAAGTCGTGTGCTGGGGTTATTTTTACGCAACCCGTCCCCTTTTCAGGATCGGCATGTTGATCGCCTACGATAGGGATTAAGCGTCCCACTAACGGGAGTTTAATCTGCTTACCAATCAGGTGCTGATAACGCGCATCATCAGGATGAACGGCAACACCGCTA
>QOAQ01000026.1 GCA_003972955.1 Aquificaceae bacterium | reverse complement strand
ACAAAAAGTGCAACAACGTGGATGACCGCTTTCTGGCTCGCCCGAAGGGAGCAACCCAAAGCATTCAATACGGCGTTATGGCTCTCGCCAAGGGAACAACCATTGGCTTCGAACCATGCCTTGTCTTGAATGCTTTGGATTGCTCTGTATACCCATCAATACAATGTTGCTGGAGTACTAGGAGACTGTGAATATTATTTCACGTCGTACTTCAAACAATGTTTTTCCTCTGTCCCTGAAATAAGTTTATGTAACACCACTTCCCCTTCATCAAAGTACACTAACCCGACATTAGGTCGTCGTGTTAAAAAGCGATCATATTCACTATTTGACATCAGCCCTTTTACTTCAATTTTCCAAAAAACATTACTTGTGATAGGAAAACGTAGTGGTCTTAGTCCTCGTCTCACTGTTGTATCCTTGCGTTGATCTGAAATAACAGCTAGACCATTTAAAATATCACTTCCTTTGGGGCTGTTGTGTATCGCACTACTGGTTAGTTGTAAGCATTCTAAAGTATCTTCCCCGTTGGAATATTTCGCTTTATTGACAAAGGAGTAATGAACATCTCCTGATAAAAATACAACTTTTTTTATCTTCATTCTAAGTAATAAACTATCCAAAAAATAAGAGAAGCCTTTTTTATTGGCTACCCATGACTCAAAATCAAGTGCTGAGGCGGCTTGAGTAAAATGACTCAGCATTTTAGTACTTCTAAATAAGTGTATGACGGGCATAATAAATGAGAGTAGCCTCACAAAAATGCTCTGCGCTCTTTCCATTGGGTTAAAGCCAATAACGGGAGTGCTAGAAATAATCACAGGTGTATGCGTTTTTTTATTAACCTGTAACCTTGCCCATGTTACCCGCAACCAATCGACTGCATAGCGATCCATTAGAGGGGCTGCACTATTTTTACTTGTAAAATCACGTTGTGTTCGGGTGTCTAATACTATGATTGGTGGATTAGTTGGCAGGCTGAAACTCCAGTGTCGATGCTTCCATAAATAAAGATCGTAATACTCACATAGCTTGTCATTATGTATATTCGCTAAGTGCATTTGAATCACTTCATTTAAATCATCGTTTAATGCATCTTTGCTGTTACCAATATGCTGAAATACATAATAGGTTGCCATTGCATTAGAAACGATACGTCGCCCTGTAGGATTAAACCGTACAGTGTCATACCAGTTACTGGTTAAATTCCAGTCGTCAGTGACATCATGATCATCAAAGATCATATAGGTTGAAATATTGGCTAAGGCTCTACGAATATCTGGCAGAGTTTTGATAAAAGATCGCAAGTATTTATCTTGAGTCTCAATATGCCAAGATGCTGCGTTGCCAAAAACAAATAAATACATTGCCGCGTATTCACCAAAGGTAATTAAGTGTGTTGCTGTTTTTGATGATGTTAGACCGGTCTCTAAATCTTCAAGTTTTTCAGCACGCTCTCCTGAGCATAAATCACTGGGCTTACGGATACCTGGAACGGGCGTTTCCTCTCCTATTAATTCTACGGCTTTATTCATTAAAACAGCAAGTAAATCGGGAGATACGTCATCGGCATAAATCTGATCGCCAGTTAAAAATAAGTGAGAGGGACGTTGCTGTAAATTAGTCTTTGATTGATTTAAATGCTGTGCTAAAACATACAAAGCATCTGGTGGTGGTAGAAGGTCATTATCTTCAGTTTCTTTATCATGATTATCGTATTTGGCTTGACCATGCGGTTTACGGCAAGAACCATGTGCAATAATATTAAGCTGAGAAGGAATATAAAAACTGGGTAACGTCTCGCCTTGCAAACAAACATCAGATAAATCTGCTCCTACAATGTTGTAATATAAAAGTTCATCAAGAGGGAAGGACTCGTCTTTAGATAAGTCTATTTGCAATAAACTAACCCATAAATTTGATTTTTTAGTCCCGACTTGTTGTTGATTAAGAATAGGCTTACAAGATTTTGGGATGATATTTTTTCTGGTAGCATCAAATAGTTCAAGCTTGTAATTAGCAGCTCCATTAGAAGCAAGCCACACATAAACCTGTGTTGCTGTCACCCTACGTAAAATAGGTCCTGCCAAGATTTTTGTTGAGATGTTCATAGTGTCCTTATTATTTTATTGATTACAGACACTTTTTATAGACCATCTTATTCCTCTTGTTTGAACCATTGTATCTAACAAGGTGCTTTTTGGTTGTTTTATGGGGTTTAGATGAAATTTTAGGCATTCCTCACGTTAACTTAAGCTGTTTGCTTTTTTTAGATATATGAAGGATGCCCATTTCTGCATTAAAAAATGGGCATTGATACTGACACCTGTAAACTCACATTTTTCGCCTTGAACTGACAAGTTTCAGGAGGTATCAGAACAGTTATATTTTTTAAGGTGTGTGTTCTTCATAGATAGCATGAATCTGAGGATTTTTAGAGGCTTTTGCAAGGTCTAAGGCGCTCATGCCATCGGATGTTTTTGCGGATAAAGATGCTTTGTGGGAAATTAGGTACTTAGCAACACTAGGGTGATCAAAACGAATAGCATGGTGAATAGGCAGCCACATTTTAGCCGTCGGGGCATTAATGCTTGCGCCTTGGTTTACTAGGTATTTTACTAAACCTAAGTCACCTTGTGATGCGGCAATATGGAGTACGGTTTCGCCATTAAAATTACGGTGGTCAACATTTGTACCACTGGCTAATATTTCTTTTATACGGGTCATATCATGTTTCTTCGCAGCATAAAAAATTGCATCATCCGAGCCTCGTGTCATGGTATGACTTGCTGGACGTCGCCATGCAGGAATAGATGATGAAGGTGTACTGACTTTCTGTACTGCTGAGGACTTCAGCGGGGCTTTATCGATAGGGTTAACGTTTTTAACTTTTTTTACTGGGGGAGTATTTGTCTCATTTTTAACGGTTGGGTTGTTGTTACAAGCGGTGAGGCTAATAAAGCAGAAACTTAGAAAAATACACGGTAAAGGGGGGTGTTTCATTTGTTCTCCTTGATGGATATACAATCATTATGAGTAATTTTTAATCTCACAATAAACGGTGTCCTTTTTATCATATTGTTTAATTAATGTGAACTTTTAGTAGTAATTATTTTCTTGTTTATATTTTAAAACGCAGTAAAAAAGTTGTTGTCCTATAATAACTTAGGAACGTGCATGAAATAACTTCGATTCTAACTTGCCCCCCAAAAGAGGGGCATAGCAACCTTTTTATTCCAGCTTGAATGATCTTGATCGTTGCGTAGAATAACTATGCATCTCACAAGATCATCCAATCTGAAATAAAAATTCTGCATTATAAAAAGTTGTCGAACTTATTTCATGCATGTTCCTTAGAGTAACTGATGTTACGCAGTGGTGATTTTTTATTTTCACTGCAAGGTTTTCGTAGCCGACTAAGCTTTTGTTGATTTGCAAAGAGTCTTAACGGCTACGAGTTCATTTCTTTTGCGTCGCCAATCGATCCGAACCAAAGAAAAGGCGACCCAGCTACCCGCTTACTCCTGCGCTTCACAAGTAAAAATGGGCAGGGCAAAAACTCGCTACGCTCAAACAGCTT
>QOAQ01000110.1 GCA_003972955.1 Aquificaceae bacterium | reverse complement strand
GGGTTGCTCCCTTCGGGCGAGCCAGAAAGCGGTCATCCACGTTGTTGCACTTTTTGTGAAGGGAGTGACCATTCCCTGCAAAGTGCGCCTAGTGGCTAACCGCTTTCTGATTCGCTGTATCCATCAATACAATATTGTTGGAGTACTAGTGATAAAGCACAAAATCACAGATTGATACCATTACCGAAGTTACCAGCAATCCTCTTGATGGAACTTCTTTATCATAGCTTAGGTCAGTAGCTACTGAGACAATAAAAATACAGTTTAATGGTTGCATGACGTTTAACCAATATCCATCTCTAGGGAGATAATAAATTATGATTACAATAAAAAAACTTGCATTGATGCTAGGTACTACTGCCTTACTACTCAGTCAGCCTTCTTTTGCTTTACCTTCTGCTTTAACTGCAAACTATAGTGTATATAAAGGCTCTTTGTATTTAGGTGATATGACATCTACCTTACGTTATGCGAAGAATCAGTATCATTATTATAAAAATACTAAAGCGAAAGGTTTTGCTGCACTTATCACTAAAGCGGTTATTAAGGAAAAAGTTGACGGTAGCTTTAAAGGTGACAGACTCAGTCCTATCAAATACTACTTTCTACAATCAACAAGAAAAAACTCACGCACCGAAAATACTCGCTTTACAGGACTCAATGCTAAAGGTAGTTATAAAAATAACCATTATGATGTAAAACTTCCTCAAGGAACGTTAGATCGTGCTTCGCTTGAGTTAGCACTTGCTACGGATATTAGTAAGAAAAAAGCTGTTTTAAGTTACAATGTGATGGAGCGTGGCAAGCTAAAAAAGTATAATTTTAGACGTTTAGGTGAGGAGCAACTCACAACATCAAATGGCACGTTTACGACAACAAAAGTCAGCGTGGTTCGTGCAGACAATAAACGTTCTACTACATTTTGGTTAGCAAAAGAACTAGACTACATGCCCGTGAAAATCATCCATAAAGAAAAAAATGATGTGATAACGACGGTCATCAAGAGCCATCAGGCACATTAAATAGTTTCTGCTGAGTGCAATAGAATGAAAACAATAGGTTTAATCGGTGGAATGAGTTGGGAATCTACCGCTAGTTATTATCGCCTCATTAATGAAGCGGTTAAACATAAACTCGGTGGTTTGCACTCTGCGGAGCTATGTCTCTATAGTGTTGATTTTGCAAAAATTGAAGCCTATCAACAGGCAGGAGACTGGGAAAAAACGGCTGATATTTTAATTCAGGCAGCGCAAAACTTAGAAAAAGCAGGTGCGGCGTGTCTTCTTATTTGTACCAATACAATGCACTTAGTTGCGCCACAGGTACAAGCTGCTATTGATATTCCTTTATTGCATATCGCCGATGCGACCGCTCAAGCAATCAAACAGCAAAATATCGATAAGATCGCCTTATTAGGTACAGCTTATACGATGGAAAAAGACTTCTACAAAGGACGTTTAATCGACAAATATCAATTAGACGTTATTGTGCCTAATGCTCATGACCGAGCGCTAGTACATAACATCATTTATGATGAACTTTGCTTAGGGCATATTAATGATACGTCACGACATGAATACTTGCGGATTATTAACAGCCTAGTAGAACAAGGTGCGCAGGGTATTATTCTTGGTTGTACGGAGATTGCTTTATTAATCAAACCACGCGACACCACGGTTAAATTATTTGATACTACACAGATACACGCCTTAGCCGCCGTTGATTGGGCATTGTCGTAGTTTTCCCTTTGAATAAAAAAATACAGCACGGTGGCAACCTGCGTGAAGCAGCAATGCTTTACAATATCCCTTTAGAAAACTGGATAGACTTATCGACAGGCATTAACCCGAACGCATGGTTCCCCCCTGAAATTCCTCACTCTGTCTGGCAACGCTTACCCGAAGCAGATGATGATTTATTAGCAAGCGCACAACAATATTATGGGTGTAAGGACTTACTCCCCGTTGCAGGATCACAGCTTGCTATTCAATCCTTACCATATTGTCGCAAGCATTCACGCATTGCAATCGTCAGTCCATGCTACGCCGAACACCCCTATTGGTGGCAACAAGCAGGGCATGAGGTTTTGCTTATCTCTGCAAATGAGGTGGAGCAATATCTCCCCTCTATTGATGTCCTCTTACTGATTAACCCCAATAACCCTGACGCACATCGTTGGTCACTCGCAACCTTACAGCATTGGCATAAACAGTTAGTAGAACGTAATGCTTGGCTTATTGTGGACGAAGCCTTTATGGATAGCACACCGCAATTTAGCTTATTATCCCACTATCAACACTTGCCCGATGGTTTAATCGTACTGCGCTCTATTGGTAAATTTTTTGGTTTAGCTGGGATAAGATTGGGCTTTATTGCTGCGCCAGATCATATCTTACATAAAATTGAAGCAATGCAAGGCCCATGGTCAATCTCTCATCCGACACGTTGGGTAGGGGCGTTAGCACTGCGTGATACACAATGGCAACAGCAAACTAACTTAGCGCAACAGAGCGATAAACTCCACACATTGCTATCACGTTATTTTAAAAAGATTCATGTTAGTCACTATTTTTGCTACCTACCCCACACACAGGCAAAACAAATAAAACACCAATTAGCAAAACAGGGAATATGGGTGCGTTTTTTTGAAAATCCTTCTGCTATTCGTATTGGTTTACCTAAAAATAATGAAGCATTTCATCAATTAAATAATGCTTTTTTGTCGATATTTTGCACTAATCTCTTAAAATAATAGCAATCTATAGAAAAAATCGATTTGAAATCATAGGTTTATTTGTCTATATCCCTTTGTCGGAATATTTGCCTGCAACTCTTCCATAAGCAAATCAGAATATGCTAATATGCGCGCATTACTAACTTCCCCTCACTATGAGGGATGGCAAAAAATATATGAACATTCAACGCTCTTTTAAATTGATGATCTCAGTAGCGCTTTTTACTACTAGCATCATTACTAATACTAGCTTTGCATCTCCAAATAGAAACCATAATAATAAATCCATCAACTCTGCGACCAGAGCTGAAATGGCTAAGATTCAAAAACAGTTAAAGAAAATTGAAAGAAAACGTTATATAGGTGCTCGCTCTAGTTATGTACGCTTCAAACCAAAAAAATCAAAATTCAGATCGAAGCATACCAATATATTAAAAGTAACCGCTACCGCATACACCTCTCACGTAAGGCAAACCGATAGCACCCCTAATATCGCTGCATGGGGAGATAAATTACGCCCAGGAATGAAAGCGATTGCTGTCTCTCGTGACTTACTTCAAGTGTATGGGCTAAAGCACGGAACCAAAGTCCGCATAAAAGGACTTTCAGGCGAGTATTTAGTCCTTGATAAAATGAATAAACGTTGGAAGAAGAAAATTGATATTTATATGGGAAAAGATTTAAAGAAAGCTTATAAATGGGGACACCGCAAGGTGGAACTACGTTGGAGTTTATAAGTTTTAAGGAATTGTTCCGAAATAACACCCCAAACTAGTACTCCAGCAACATTGTATTGATGGGTACAGAGCAATCCAAAGCGTTCAAGACAAGGCATGGGTCGCAGGCAATGGTTATTCCCTTGGCAAGACCCATAACGCCGTATTGGACGCTTTGGGTTGCTCCCTTCGGGCGAGCCAG
>QOAQ01000121.1 GCA_003972955.1 Aquificaceae bacterium | reverse complement strand
TATAACGGTGTCTGCAATGGATCTTTCAACGTGGTTTTTATTTGTTGCTGTTACCAGCATTATGGTGATCAGCCCTGGACCTGCCATTTTATTGGCGATTACTAATAGTATTAGCTATGGCTTACGTGCCACGCTGTATTCAACATTGGGGAATGAGATAGGCTTATTGTTTATTTCTTCTATCGCTATCTTGGGTTTAGGAGCGGTATTACAAACCTCAACCACTCTGTTTCTGATACTAAAAACAATCGGTGCGGCTTACCTTATCTATCTTGGTATTAAACAGTGGCACTCAAAAGTACAGCTTTTCTCCGTAGAAAAAGCGGTGGCAAAAAAACATCATAAAAGTGATAAGGATGCTTTTATGCAGGGTTTTTTAGTTGCGGCTACCAATCCTAAAGCTATTTTATTTTTTACCGCGCTACTTCCCCAATTTGTTCATCTCGAAAAATCAGTGCTCCCTCAGTTTGTCATACTTATCGCTACTTTTACGGTGCTCTCTGCCTGTGCGCTTATCGCCTATGGTGTTCTTGCGCATCGAGCCAAAAAATGGCTGAGTACTACAAAGCGTATGCAGTGGTTTAATCGGATATTTGGTGGCTTATTTATCACATTAGGGCTGGGCTTATCACAACTCAATCATAAGAGTAGTTGAATAAAATAGTATAATGGTCTAACTGAAACTCAAAATTGACCGTTTATCTCCGCCAACGGTTAGCGTATGATGTGCCCAAAACTTTAAGAGAGTCTAAAATGTCATCAGTTCAACGTGTCGAAGAAGATAAATTTATAGAGTTTACCTATTTTATTGATGACGGTAGTGGCAATACATTAGAGCGCAGTTATACCCCCATGAGCTGTGTGTTTTTAAAGCACAACCGTCTTTATGAAAGTATTGAAAAATTAATGGAAGGTTGTGTGGTTGGTGATGAGGTCTCTGCCCTTATCGATCCAGAAGAAGGTGGCTGGGGTATACCTGACCCAAGTTTTGTCGTTAGACAAAAACTCAGCGAAGTTCCTGATAAATATCATAAGGTTGGTACTGAAGTAGAGTTCAGAAATGAACAAGGTATGACGAAGAACTTCACAGTTACCAGTATCGATGGCGATACCATAACGCTCGACGGTAATCATCCCTTTGCAGGTAAAACAATGAAGTTTCACGTTAAAATTATGTTGATTCGTGATGCTACCGAGCAAGAAATTAGTGAAGGCATAGCCCCTGAAGATGCAGATAATGCTTCTGATTCAAGCACGGTACATTAACACGGTACATTAAGGTGAGTAAGTCTAGCGTCATTGCCATAAAACACCACTTCACCCTATTGAACAAACTAATTAGCACAAGCCTTTTTATCTTTTAGCGCATTTATATTTTATTAAAGATTAAACGGTTTACGAGATTATAAATTAAGGAGATTTATTAGTATGACAGTAAAAAATGCTTTTTACGCACAATCTGGCGGTGTAACAGCCGTTATCAACTCATCAGCATGTGGCGTTATCGAAACAGCACGCAAACATCCTGATAAAATTGGCACAGTCTTTGCGGGTCAAAACGGTATTATCGGCGCGCTAATGGAAAATCTTATCGACACAAGCAAAGAGTCCGATGAAGATATTGCAGCACTACGCCACACACCATCAGGAGCATTTGGTTCTTGTCGTTACAAGATGAAATCTCTTGAAGATAACAAAGCAGAGTACGATCGTTTAATCGAAGTATTCAAAGCACATAACATCGGTTATTTCTTTTACAATGGCGGTGGTGACTCGGCTGATACTTGTCTTAAAGTCTCTCAGCTTTCTGAAAAGACAGGCTTCCCCATTCAAGCGATCCATGTTCCTAAGACTGTTGATAATGATTTGCCAATTACAGATAACTGTCCAGGTTTTGGTTCAGTTGCTAAATACATCGCGATTTCTACACGTGAAGCAAGTTATGATGTGGCTTCTATGGCTGCAACGTCAACTAAAATCTTTGTACTCGAAGTCATGGGGCGTCACGCAGGTTGGATTGCAGCAGCAGGTGCATTAGCTGCAGATGAAGATAACGATATTCCAGTGGTTGTTCTTTTCCCTGAAGTTGAGTTTAACCAAGAAAAATTCTTGGCATTAGTTGACGAGAAAGTGAAAAGCCACGGCTATTGCACGATTGTTGTATCAGAAGGCACAGCATGGCCTGACGGACGTTTCTTAGCAGAGCAAGGAACACGTGATGATTTCGGTCATGCACAATTAGGTGGTGCAGCTCCTGTTGTCGCGAACATCATTAAAGATGCGCTAGGTTATAAATTCCACTGGGCAGTGGCTGATTATCTGCAACGTGCAGCACGTCATATTGCATCGAAGTCAGATACCGAGCAAGCTTATGCACTCGGCGAAGCGGCGGTAAATATGGCACTAGAAGGTAAAAACTCAGTTATGCCAGCCGTTATCCGTACCTCTAACAATCCTTACACATGGGAAATCGGCTCAGGCGACTTAAAAGACATCGCTAACGTCGAGAAAATGATGCCAATGGAATACATCAGCGAAGATGGCTTTGGTATTACCGATGCATGTCGTGAGTACTTGCTACCATTGATTGAAGGTGAAGATTATCCTCCTTACAAAAATGGATTGCCAGACTACGTGACTATGAAGAAAGAACTAGCAGAAAAGAAACTCCCTGAGTTTAAAATGAAGTAAGCTTTCGTTTTATTTTAAATGCTTGAAGAAAAAGGCTATGTGATGTTAATTCACATGGTCTTTTTTTTATTTAGATCAATAAAAACTTAAAAAATGAACTACTATTAATAGCCTGAGCAACTTAGATGACAGGAGATTGTTATGCAATCAAACCAATATTGTCCCAAATGCTCTAGTTTCAATATAAAGCGTGTACACCGAGGGTTTATAAAAAAACGGATCTTTTCAGTTCAACCAAGCTATGAATGTAGAGACTGCCATGCAAAATTTTCAAAGAAAGCAATACTTGAAAATGAGATGGTAACTGTTTCTCTCCTTTCTAAGAATTCAAAGAATTGAGAAAGCATTAATTTACTTTTGAAATGAAAGCATGGGGGGCATATGATAAATCATATGCCCTTTTTTATTACAGATAGAGCTCAATAAAAATGTCTAGAAAAATCCTAACGGATCTGGGCTATAGCTCACCAACAAGTTTTTAGTTTGCTGATAGTGCTCTAGCATCATACTGTGATTTTCACGTCCAATGCCTGACTTTTTATAACCTCCAAAGGCGGCATGTGCAGGGTATAAATGGTAACAATTCGTCCATACACGACCCGCTTGCACTGCTCTTCCTACACGATAAGCACGGTTCATATCACGCGTCCACAAGCCTGCTCCGAGTCCATACTCGGTATCATTTGCAATGGCTATGGCATCGGCTTCATCTTTAAAGGTGGTGATACTAATAACAGGGCCAAAAATTTCTTCTTGGAATACACGCATATCGTTGGTGCCACTTAAAATAGTCGGCTGAATATAAAAACCGTTATTTATTTCATCATTCGTTTCAGCAATCTCGCCACCTGTTAGTACGCTCGCGCCCTCTTCTTTACCGATATTGATATACGAAAGAATAATATCAAACTGCTCTTTTGATACTTGTGCTCCCACTTGCGTATCGGTATCTAAAGGGTTTCCTTGTTTGATGGTTTTTGCTTTTTCAATTAAACGCTTGGTAAACTCTTCTGCAATGCTTTCTTGC
>QOAQ01000041.1 GCA_003972955.1 Aquificaceae bacterium | reverse complement strand
AGCTTGTGATACTTATCCTAAAATAGACAAATTTTTAAATTTAATCACTTGAAATTTTTCAAGTAGATCATAATTTTAAACGAAGGTAATCAAAGAGGCTGCTGATAGCAAAATATCCAGAGTCTCACAGTAATTGGAGGTAAAAATGATTTCAAATATGTTGCGTTTTAGCCCTGCTTTTTTTGAAGGTTTTGACGAGGTGTTTGCACCTGAATTTTCTGCGTATGCACCAACGCGTCGTCGCGAGAGAGTAATGACTTATCCTCAAGTCAATATGGGGGTTACCGATAAAAGTGTTGAGGTTTATTTATTTGTACCCGGTATGGATGCCTCGGCGTTAGACGTTTCTTTAGAAAAGAATTTGCTCAGTGTGACGGCAAAGCGAGAAACAGTAACGCCTGAAGATGAAGATACCATGCAACGGCAGGAACGTTTTTCAGGTCAATTTAAACGTGTAATCACCTTACCCGAAGACGTTGATCCAAATAAAACGGATGCGGTTTATAAAGACGGTGTTTTGCATATTAGTATTGCAAAACGTGAGGAAAGTCAGCCACGTAAAATACAAGTTAATGTTTAAGGAGGTATTGAAATGACAAAAGAAATGAAAGAAACAAATACAGCCGTCAGCAAAACAGCAAACGGTTCTGTAGAAAAAGCTACGGATAAACAAACTCAGCAACAAACAATGACCCCTGCAACAGATATTCACGAAACAAAGGATGGGGCAACACTGTATATTGATTTACCCGGTGTTAGCCCAGATGCACTCGATATTGATGTTGATCAAAATGTGCTAACTGTTAAAGGTGATATAAACTTGGATACGGCAGATAGCCTCACACCAACCTATATGGATGTTCGTGCCGGTGCATTTAAACGTCAGTTTACTTTAAGTGCTGAACTAGATAGTAGTCAGGTTGATGCCCAGTTAAAAAATGGTGTTTTAACATTAGTTATCCCTCGATCTGAGCAGCATAAACCGCATAAAATTGAAGTTAAAGCGGCATAATATTAGTTAGTCTACAGTACAGAGTATAAAGAATGGGCTACTATCAATGGTAGCCCATTTTTTTCTGTGTAAGGTATGAAATGACAAACAAAATCAGGAGTGACAGTGGAATATAAAGATTATTACGAAATTTTAGGTGTAAGCAAAGATGCAACACAGAGTGACATCAAACGCTCGTATCGTAAGCTTGCCCGAAAATACCACCCTGATGTCAGCAAAGAACATGATGCCGAAGTTCGCTTTAAAGAGCTAGGTGAAGCGTATGAAGTATTAAAAGATCCTGAAAAACGCGAAGCCTACGATCAACTCGGCACAAACTGGAAATCAGGGCAAAGTGGTTTTCAGCCGCCCCCAGACTGGAGTACTGATTTTGATTTTGGCAACGGTGGTTACACACAAGGTAATGCACAAGATTACAGTAGTTTTTTTGAAGATTTGTTTGGCGGAGGAGCGAAAGGCACTAACTACTACTCGGGTGCAAGCTCACAAGGATTCAGTGCAAAGGGAGATAATATTCGAGCCAGAGTCGTGATTGACTTAGAAGACTCAATAAATGGAGCAACACGTTCTTTTAGTTTGCAAATACCAGAAATTGATGAGCAAGGTCATGTCATTAATAAACAACGCACTTTAAGCGTCACCATTCCAAAAGGTATTAAAGAAGGTCAAACAATTCGTCTAGCAAAACAAGGGAAAACCGGGTTTGGTGGAGCTGATGCGGGTGATTTATTGCTTGAAATTGCATTTAATGAACATGCTCACTACACGCTAGAAGGTAAAGATATTTATTTAAACTTGCCAGTCACACCGTGGGAAGCAGCACTAGGTGCAAAGGTAGAAGTCCCCACGCCAACAGGTAAAGTGGGAATGAAAATTCCTGAAAACTCCCAGCAAGGCAGAAAGTTACGCCTAAAAGAGCGTGGACTTCCCGCGAAAGCAGCAGGTGATTTTTATGTGGTGCTACAGATCATGCTCCCTCCTGCAAGTGACCCCAAAGCAAAAGCACTGTATGAGAAAATGAAAAACGAAATCGACTTTGACCCACGCCGTTATCTTTTCTAGGAGAAGTGAAAAATGAATGCAAAATCAGTGACAATACTATCAGGACACATCCTCGAAGAGACAGCAAAACTCAGCCTAGCTGAACTATGTCAAAGTTGCCAACTCCCTGCTGAAGCCATGATCGAACTTATCGATTATGGCATTATCTCCCCCTGCCAAGGAAACACAACAAAACAATGGCGGTTTCATAGCAATACCCTTATCCGTGTTGACAAGGCACTACGACTCCGACGTGACTTAGGCGTGAACCTATCGGGTGCTGCTTTAGTGCTGGAATTATTAGATGAAGTGAATGAGCTAAGAGCCGCTCTTTGCCAAACAAAATTTTCATAGATTAAACATATTTACTTTTTCTTGTGGCAAAGACTTTGTTACAAGAAAAAGTAAAATTATCCCCACTACGTCAGCTAACTGACAGTCTTATTTCTCCCTATCATTTACACTATCCACATTAAATAAGATTACGTTCAAAGCACTTGAAAGTACATCTTAAGACTACAACTTAAACCATATAACTTACGAACATCAACACATTATAAATTGATGTTTTCGTCAAACAGAATAAAGGAAATTAATATGAGAATGGATAAATTAACCAGTAAATTCCAACTCGCCTTGCAAGATGCACAATCCATTGCTCTTGGGCGAGATCATCAATTTATAGAAGCTGTACACTTGATGACAGCGTTATTGGATCAAGAGGGTGGATCAGCTCGCGGTTTACTCACTCAAGCGGATGTGAACGTGAATGTATTACGCTCACAATTAGGTGAAGCACTCGACAAAATGCCAAGTGTGTCGGGTGATGATGGCGATGTGCATATTTCTAATGACTTAGGAAAAATTCTTAACAAGACAGATAAGCTCGCTCAAAAACGCAATGATCAATACATTGCATCTGAATTATTTATTTTAGCGGCATTAGATAGCAAGGGTGTCGTTGCTGATTTATTAAAAAATGCGGGGGCGAATAAAGCCGCTATTGAAAAAGCTATCGATAATATGCGTGGTGGTCAATCCGTTAATGATGAAAATGCAGAAGATCAGCGTGAAGCTTTAAGCAAATACACCATTGATCTCACCGAACGTGCAGAGCAAGGCAAGATTGACCCGATTATCGGGCGAGATGAAGAGATTCGTCGTATGGTGCAAATTTTACAGCGTCGTACAAAAAACAACCCTGTTGTGATTGGTGAGCCGGGTGTGGGTAAAACTGCATTGGTTGAAGGTTTGGCACAACGTATTGTGAATGGCGAAGTGCCTGAAGGTATCAAAGGTAAACGCTTGTTATCGCTAGATTTAGGGGCATTACTTGCAGGTGCTAAATATCGTGGTGATTTTGAGGAACGCTTAAAAGCCGTACTGAGTGATATTGCTAAATCCGATGGCAATGTCATCTTGTTTATTGATGAGCTACATACTCTAGTCGGTGCAGGTAAAACTGATGGTGCAATGGATGCAGGCAATATGCTTAAACCCGCGTTGGCTCGTGGTGAGTTGCGTTGTATTGGTGCAACCACGCTAGATGAGTATCGTCAATATATTGAAAAAGATGCTGCATTAGAGCGTCGTTTCCAGAAGATTATTGCGGCTGAACCTACGGTTGAGGATACCATCGCTATTTTGCGTGGATTAAAAGAACGCTATGAGGTGCATCACGGTATCGAAATCACTGACCCTGCGATTGTTGCTGCGGCTACCTTGTCGAACCGTTA
>QOAQ01000017.1 GCA_003972955.1 Aquificaceae bacterium | reverse complement strand
GTAAAAGGTTTAAAAAAACCGTGGGCAAAGAAGTTTGTAAATGGTGTCTTGCGTGAATTTTTACGGCGTAAAAATATATTGCTAGAGCAAATTGATCAACATGATGGTGCGCGTTATGCGTTTCCTGATTGGCTGTTAGGTAAAATTAAAAAATCATGGCCTGATGATTGGCAACAAGTATTAGAAGCTAGTAATCAAAGAGCGCCGATGGTGTTGCGTGTTAATGTATTACAGCAAAGTCGTGATACTTATTATCAAAAACTAGGTGATGCTGGCTTTAAAGCAAGCCTTTCTGACATCTGTGATACAGCGATTATTTTAGATTCCCCCGTCAACGTGCATGAACTTCCTGATTTTGCTACAGGGGCGGTTTCTGTTCAAGACACTGCGGCACAGTTAGCCGCAGGTTTATTAGATTTAAAATCAGGCATGAAAGTATTAGATGCGTGTGCCGCACCGGGTGGAAAAACAGGACATATTTTAGAGAGCTGTAACAACTTGGATGTTATTGCGGTTGATAATAGCGCAACACGTTTGGTTCGAGTTAAAGAAAACTTGGATCGTTTATCATTACAAGCGACATTGCTCGCAGAAGATGCGGGAGATGTTGATAACTGGGCGAAAGAGATCCTATTTGATCGTATTTTATTAGATGCACCCTGTTCTGCAACAGGTGTGATACGTCGTCACCCTGATATAAAGTGTTTACGTCGTCCTGATGATATTGCAGGCTTACAGGAACAGCAGCGCAGTCTGTTAACGCGTCTGTGGTCTAAACTAAAACCTAAGGGTAAATTACTTTATGCAACATGCTCTATTTTACCGCAGGAAAATGAACAGCAAATAGCCGCGTTTATTGAGCAAACCGACGATGCTGAGGTGCAAGCAATCGAAGGTAAATGGGGGCGAGCATTACCGTATGGACGACAGATTCTCCCGAATGAATATGCAATGGATGGCTTTTATTACGCCTTATTGGTAAAAAAAGCATGAAATATTTTACAAAAAATAGCGCGTCTTATCATTATGGCTGGATATCGTCTGCCTTTTTATTGCTCTTTCTTTTAAGCTTCAATTTTGTTAGTTCAGGACAAGGATCAATTCATATTGACCTTTTTAAAGTTCAGCCCGTTGTCACTAAAGTCAATACATATAAAGTTCAAGTTAATTTAAGCTACCAATTGAGCGACTATCTCAGCAAGTCGTTATTGAATGGTATTATACTAAAATCACAGTTACAGTTTTATTATGAGCAACCAAATAATTGGTTTTGGAATAAACAAAAACGACTTGCTACACTGAAGTTTCAGTTGAAATATCACGCCCTAAGTCGCCATTATTTATTATCAAGAAATGATACAAATGAGCATTGGAATTTTGGCAATATTTCCGCCGCATTGCGTAAAATGGGTGAGATTCGTAACTATGAATTGCCACCTTTACCCGCAAAAGAAGAAGGTAATAATCGCTATATTTCAGCCGTTTCTCAGTTAGAGCCATCAAGCTTGAGTTTGCCACTTCGTCTTCAATCTTTTTTAAGTGATAAATATCGCTTAGTGAGTCAGGAGGTTCGGTGGCCATTACCCTAAGACCTTTTTTAATCCAAGCAATTCCTATCGGTATTATTCTTAGCTTATTAGCCATTTCTTTAGTGCTGTTAGGTATCGCGACAAATAATCCGCATGAAACGCAACAAATTAATGCGTGGCTAGTGCCGCTTAACGGTCTTATTCTTATCATCCTTTCAGGGTTGATTTTATATAATTTACATCAATTAGTTACACGGCTTAAGGCACGCGAGGCGGGTTCTCGGTATACCGCTCGTTTAGTTGCTGCTTTTGCGATTTTAACTATTATTCCCGTTTTAGTGGTCTCTTTTTTCTCAATGAATTTTCTCGGTGACCGAATTGATACATGGTTCGACGTTAAAATAGAAGGAGCTTTAGACGACTCCCTCGAACTGACGAGTCGTGCATTAGATGTCAAAATGCGTCAACATTTATTTGACTTAGAGCAGGTAGCAAAAGAAATGGTGCTACTCGAAGATTCAGACGATATTTATGGCATGATAATGGATCGTAAAAGAGAATTTTTAGGGGCTTATGAAATGGTATTATTTTCACCTGATAATAGGGTGAGAATATACAGTGGCGATGCACTTGATAGGGTTTTACCGCACTTACCTAAAGATGATATTTTTCGGACATTATCCTTGCAGGGCTATATGTACCAATTAGAACCTGATACAAGGGATGGTCTCTACTCTCGTGTAGCGTTGACCTTACAGCTTGGCATTAACCAAGAACCCTCTGTTTTAACCGCGTTATTTCCTTTTTCTAAAATAGAACAGCAACTTGCTGAAAATGTGCAATTAGCGCGTGACCAATATCAAACCACTAGCGCCAATCGTAATCAAATAAAATATAGTTTTCGCCTTACTTTATTGTTGATTATGGTGTTATCCATACTCTTTTCCATTTTAGCTGCATTTCTTTACTCAAAAAAATTAACAGAACCTATTCGCAAACTCTTAGATGGTACGGTAGCCGTTGCTTCTGGTAATCTCTATAAAAAACTCCCCGTATCAAAAAAGGATGACTTTAGTTTATTAGCCCGCTCTTTTAATGCCATGACATCGCGTCTTGCAGAGGCAAGCAAGGAAAGTGAAGAAAGTCAGCGACAGATACAGCAACAGCGCGACTATCTTGATATTGTATTAAATCATATCAATTCTGGTGTTATGACGATTGATAAGGATGGTGTTATTCATCGAAGCAATGCGGCATTAGATCAAGTCTTACAAATATCATTCAATCAATACATCGGAAAAACCTTTGAAGAAGTCTGTAAAGTGCAGGAGAGTTTAAGACCGCTTTATGATGTGATGAGCCCCTATTTACAAAATAACGAAACGGAATGGCAAGTAGAATTTAATCTGCCTGCTTCTACGGGGCAACAAAGCCTTGTCTGTCGAGGTGCTAAATTACCGGGTTTGTTGGATGGCGCACAAGGTCATGTTGTCGTTATTGATGATATTACGGATATGATACAAGCTGAACATGACGCGGCGTGGAGCGAGGTTGCGCGCCGTCTTGCGCATGAGATAAAAAATCCATTAACACCGATTCAACTCTCTGCAGAGCGACTACAATTTAAACTACTCCCTGAACTATCGGACAAATCGGCTGAATTGCTTCAACGCATGAGTAAAACCATTATTAGCCAAGTGGATAATATGAAAACCATGGTTGATGCTTTCAGTCAGTATGCGCATACACCAGAAATAAAATTTCAGCAGGTGAAAATTAATACGCTTATTCAAGAAATAGCAGAATTATACCGAGAAAATAGCCAACATGCCGAGATTGTACTAACGTTAACAGGTGTTCCTGATGTGTATGTCGATGCAAATAGAATTCGTCAGATGTTAGTAAATTTATTTAAAAATGCGCTGGAAGCTATGCCAGAAGAGCAATTATTGAAAAAAATAGTAGTATCCACCTCCTATAATCAAGATAACAATAAATCGTGTCCCGATATGGTAATGATTGAAATTATAGACAACGGCAATGGCATTGATGAAGATATGTTAGCAAATTTGTTTACCCCTTATGTTAGTAATAAAAAATCAGGCACAGGACTGGGTTTATCGATTGTGAAAAAAATTGCCGAAGAGCATTCAGGTAAAGTTTTTGCTAGTAACAATACCGATCATGGTGCGAAAATAACCATTTGTTTACCAGCGAGTAACTAATGTTATTTTTATGGAGAGTACTATATTATTTAACTGATGTTACGCACTTTAGATTTCTATTTGTGCGTTTAAGCACAAATAGCACGATGCGATAGCGAGTGCGAAGCAGTAGTTCCCATTCTAACCGCGCCGAGCATTTGCAAGTAAAAATGGATCAGTAGGGCAAGCTGTTTGAGCGT
>QOAQ01000156.1 GCA_003972955.1 Aquificaceae bacterium | reverse complement strand
ATGATAATGGCTCCGCCGACCTTGATAATATATTTCAAATAGCCCAATCCATTGCTGAAAACATGAATCAGTACAAAATCATTGTAGACAAATCAACCGTACCTGTTGGCACAGGCGATAAAATCAAAAAATTAATCAGCAAAACATTAACTCGAAGAGATGCAAATATAGAATTTGATGTTGTTTCCAATCCTGAATTTATCAAAGAAGGCGATGCTATTGATGACTTCATGAAGCCCGAACGAATTATTATCGGCGCAGATAACCCACGCACAATAGAGCTAATGCGAGAGCTATACACACCCTTCAACCGTAGCCGTGACCGCGTCGTCGCTATGGATATTCGCTCAGCCGAACTCACCAAATATGCCGCCAACGCACTACTTGCAACAAAAATAAGCTTTATGAATGAAATAGCCAATATGGCAGAGTTGCTTGATGCCGATATTGAACAGGTGCGAATCGGTATTGGCTCTGACCCACGCATTGGCTACCACTTCATCTACCCTGGCTGCGGCTATGGCGGCTCATCTTTCCCCAAAGACATACAAACACTCGCAAGAACAGCCAAAGAAATTGGCTACAACGCAGAATTACTCAGCGCAGTAGAGGCGGTCAACCAACGCCAACGACAAAAACCTTTTGAAAAATTACAATGCCAATATGGTACTTCACTCAAAGACAAAACCATCGCTATTTGGGGATTATCCTTCAAACCCAATACTGATGATATGAAAGATGCCTCAAGCTGCGCTTTAATGGAGTCGCTTTGGAAAATTGGTGCGACTATTCACGCTTACGACCCCATAGCATCAGATGCTTGTACAAAAATGTACGGCAAGCGTAGCGATCTAACCCTCTATTCTTCCGCCAACGAAGCATTACAGAATGCAGACGCTTTAGTCATCCTTACCGAATGGCAAGAATTTCGTAGCCCTGACTTCTCTTATATTAAAAATACACTGAATGATGCCGTTATCGTCGATGGAAGAAACTTATATAACCCACAGCAAATGACTAAACTTGGCTTTACCTATTACGCCATTGGGCGTGGCGCATAAAGACCTTCACATAACTTAGAGCCATAACATTGACCTCACAAAAAATGACTTACAACACCATTATTATTGGCGCTGGCGCAGCAGGCATGATGTGTGCCATCGAAGCGGGAAAACGTGGTCGCAAAGTACTTTTGCTTGACAAAGCAGACAAAGTAGGGAGAAAAATTCTAATATCTGGTGGTGGACGCTGTAATTTCACTAACTTATATATAGAAGCTGAAAATTATCTTTCTAACAATCCACACTTCTGCAAATCAGCCCTTGCTCGTTACACCCAATGGGACTTTATTGCATTGCTCGAAAACCACAAGCTAAGCTGGACTGAAAAAACACAAGGGCAACTTTTTTGCGATCAAAAATCAAAAGCAGTCGTTAAGATGCTGACAAATGAATGTGAAAAACAGGGTGTTAAAATAGTGACGGCTTGCAATATTATCAAAATAGAGAAAACTACTTCTTTATTTACTATCGGCACAGCCAACACAAAGTACAAAACCGAATCTCTTGTCATCGCAACTGGCGGCCCATCGATACCTTTAATGGGGTCAAGTGATTTTGGCGCACAAATTGCCAAACAATTTGGATTAAAAAATACCCCTTTCAAACCCGCGCTTGTGCCTTTCACATTCCCCCAAGAACAACTTGATCATTTATTTAAACCGCTATCAGGAACAGCTATTGACGTAACGGTTGACTGCAATCATACAAGCTTCCATGAAGCCTTGCTCTTTACGCATCGAGGCTTAAGTGGCCCTGCTATATTGCAAATATCATCGTATTGGAAAAAAGGCGACGAGATAACAATCAATTTACTCCCAAAGATTGACGTTAAAAAATGGCTAGAACAACAACAAAGCGAACACCCAAAAGCGGAACTAAAAACACGCTTAAGCCATATTATGCCGAAAAAGCTTGCTCACAAACTTTGTGAAGACTACCTAAACAACAAACCACTACAGCAATACACACCGACAGAAATCACCAAACTAGAAAAGCAACTATGCAACTGGAAATTAAAGCCAAGTGGAACAGAAGGCATGAGAACGGCAGAAGTCTGCACAGGAGGAGTTGACACAGATGAGCTATCATCAAAGACATTTGAAGCCAATAAAGTATCCAAACTCTACTTTATTGGCGAGACAGTCGATGTAACGGGGCAACTTGGAGGATATAATTTTCAATGGGCATGGGCATCTGGGTGGTGTGCAGGACAGTTTGTATAGACCAGTACAGCACTAGTACTCCAGCAACATTATTTTGATGGAGTACTAGAACACTCATTAACACTCCACAACCATATCCATAGCTTCTTGCAACAACTCAATTCCAGCGCCTTGCTTATGGGCATTTTCACTAATATGACGACGCCATGCTTTTGCGCCCTCCATCCCTTGAAACAAACCCAACAAATGCCTACTAATATGTTTTAAATGCGAGCCTTGCTGAATCTGCTCTTCAACATAGGGGAAATATTGTTGCAACACCTGTTTACGTGACAAAACAGTACTTGCCTCGTTATAGATCGCATTATCTACCTGCATTAATAGATAAGGATTATGATAGGCCTCTCTTCCCACCATTACGCCATCAACAAATTTCAAATGATCCAAGCAAGATGCTAGCGTTTTAATACCACCATTGATAATAATTTCCAAATCTGAGTATTCTTGTTTAATTTGATACACCAGATCATAATTTAGCGGTGGAATATCTCTATTTTCTTTAGGACTCAAACCCTTTAACCACGCTTTGCGCGCATGAACGATAAAAGTCTCACAACCAGCTTGAGCAACAATCTCTATAAACTGCCGCAAACTTTCCTCTTCACGCTGCTCATCAATCCCAATACGGTTTTTGACGGTGATAGGAATATTTACAGCAGAACGCATGACATCAACACATTCAGCAATCAAATTAGGTTCTGCCATTAAGCACGCTCCAAATGCACCTTTTTGCACGCGATCACTTGGACAACCTACATTGATATTAACTTCATCATAACCATAGTCTTCAGCCATTTTTGCACATTCTGCTAACGCTTTAGGATCACTTCCTCCCAACTGCAACGCCACAGGATGTTCGTGAGCACCAAAAGCTAAATGACGATCATGATCACCATTCATTAGCGCTCCGACCGTTACCATTTCTGTATACAACCATGCATTAGATGACATTAAGCGCAAAAAATAACGCTCATGCCGATCAGTCCAATCCAACATCGGGGCAACGCAAAAACGACGGGAACTTATAGTCACAATATCACTCAATGAAAAAAGGAGAAAATTATATCGAAAGGCGTTACACTATGCGTCATTTTTCACACTGAAAAAGTGACTTCTATAGGCATCACTAGAAAAAACGCCTAAAAAATAAAAATTATTTATCAAAAAAACGGGGAATCAATGGAACCACAACAAGCAATAGAAACAGGTAACTGGGTCGCTCTTATCGCCTATATGGGCTTTAGTTTCTTTGTAGGCTTTACAATAGGCTACGCTTTTAGAACTTTTTTAAAATTCGCCTTCTTTCTTAGCGGTGCGATTTTTATTCTGCTCTTTTTATTACAATATAACGGAATGATTGATATCAACTGGGCTATTTTTGAAAACGTATACGACAACTTAATCGCATGGATCTCTCCGCATCTTGGCGGACTAAAGAGTTTTATCACTGCTAACCTATCATCAGCCGCAATGACTGGATTAGGTTTATTCCTTGGTTTTAGAAGAAAGTAATCCACCTTTATAAGTAGACTGAGACAACAATTCTAAAAAGTATTATCTCCATACTACTTATATTCTGATATTACACACACCGACAAAGAAGCATGGGTTACAGCAATTAAAAATTACTGTAGCCCATTGATTCAATAATCTTCGTCTTAGCAAATCATTTAGATACAACCCCATTTATATGCATCTATCCATGAATTCTATGCGTAGTTTTACCTATAGCAAATATTATACATAGGGTTATTATACTTACTTCATAGCAATAAAATTTTA
>QOAQ01000055.1 GCA_003972955.1 Aquificaceae bacterium | reverse complement strand
AATGCGGATATGAGGGATAAGATATTGGTTTCACAGTGAAATTAAAAAATCTTAGCTTCACCCATAGGTTAAGCGGGTATTTTTTAAATCACTGTGGAATCAATAGCTTGTTCATCATACCGTAGTTGCCTCACGGATTCAGGATAATACCTACTTATTTTGATAAACCAGCTGAGATAAAAGAGGAGTTGGCTCTTTTATCTCTCTTATGCTCACCTCTTTACC
This sequence comes from Aquificaceae bacterium, assembly GCA_003972955.1. Lineage (GTDB taxonomy): Bacteria > Pseudomonadota > Gammaproteobacteria > Thiotrichales > Thiotrichaceae > JAGLBW01. The sequence continues at coordinate 3,853 of QOAQ01000055.1, read as the reverse complement.
CCCTCCTCTATGTAATAATTGTTACGAAAGCATTAATCCTAAGCAAAGATCGTATTCACTATAAAAAACCTGATATTATCGACAGTTCCCAAGTAATATTTCAGCCTTTTCAGCTTATAAAATAACGACAAACTATCAATGAATACTGCTATTTTTGAAACCAACTTAACAAGCCTTCCCTTAATAACACGCGGGAAAGTACGTGATATTTACGCTATCGATGAGCAGCATATGCTAATTATCACAACAGACAGACTCTCTGCATTTGATGTTGTATTACCCGACCCTATCCCTGAAAAAGGTGCTGTACTTACCACGGTATCTAACTTCTGGTTTAAAAAATTAGCCCATATTATTCCTAATCACTTTAGCGCTCTGACACTAAAAGACATCGGTTTATCCGCAGATGAGATCAGTGAATTAGCATCCCGTAGTGTGGTGGTTAAAAAACTCCGTCCTCTCCCTGTTGAAGCGATTGTACGAGGCTATTTAATTGGTTCAGGATGGAAAGATTATCAACAAACAGGACAGGTTTGTGGTATTGATTTACCACAGAACTTACAACTCGCAAGCAAACTGCCACAGGCTATTTTCACGCCCTCTACAAAAGCCGATGTCGGTGGGCATGACGAAAATATCGACTTTGCTAAAATGGAATCACTCATTGGCAAAAAACTAGCGCAACAAGTACGTGATGTCAGTTTACAACTTTATACGGAGGCAGCTACTTTTGCCTTAGAAAAAGGCATTATTATTGCGGATACCAAATTTGAATTTGGACTTAATGACAAGGATGAGCTGGTATTAATTGATGAGATACTCTCTCCTGACTCCTCACGTTTTTGGCCAGCGGATTCTTATCGAGAAGGTATTAGCCCACCCTCTTTCGACAAACAATTTATTCGTGATTATTTAGAAACATTAGACTGGGATAAAACACCACCAGGCCCTCGCATACCTCAAGAAATTTTAGAAAAATCAGCGGCTAAGTATCAAGAAGTTGCAAATTTATTAATGAATTGATGTTACTAAAAACAATAAATAACAGGGAAGAATAGATGAAAGTCTTAGTGACAGGAGTTGCAGGATTTATTGGTTCGGTTATCGCAGAGAAACTGTTACAACGTGGCGATGAGGTTGTGGGTATTGATAATCTGAATGACTATTATGATGTATCACTCAAAAAAGCACGTTTAGCACGTATTGAAAGCTGTGAAAAATCAGCTGTATTTCGCTACATCAAGCAAGATATAGCCGACCGTCAAGGTATGGAAAATTTGTTCGCCGCAGAACAATTTGATGCAGTTATTAATTTAGCCGCACAAGCAGGGGTTCGTTATTCCTTAGAAAACCCACTTGCCTATGTCGAAAGCAATATCACAGGATTCGCACATTTGCTAGAGGGTTGTCGCCACAATAATGTGAAGCACTTTGTTTACGCCTCCTCTAGCTCCATTTATGGCTTGAATGAGTCGATGCCTTTTTCGGTGCATGACAATGTTGACCACCCTGTTTCGCTGTATGCGGCATCAAAAAAATCCAATGAGTTAATGGCACATAGCTATTCTCATCTTTATGGTTTAGCAACAACAGGATTACGTTTCTTTACGGTTTATGGCCCTTGGAGTCGCCCCGATATGGCGATGTTAAAATTCACCCATAAAATGGTTGCAGGTGAAGAAATCGATGTTTACAACCACGGCAAACACCGTCGTGACTTTACGTATATTGATGATATTGTCGATGGTGTGGTGCGTGTGCTAGACAAGCCACCAACGGGGAATACCCAATGGGACGGAAAAAATCCTGACCCTGCCAGTAGCCCTGCACCGTGGAAAATATATAATATCGGTAATCAAAAACCATTAGAGCTAATGGACTATATTAAGTCGATTGAAAAGCACCTAGGTATCAAGGCAAAAATAAACTACCTCCCGCTACAAGCAGGAGATGTGCCTGCAACCTATGCTGATATTGAAGACTTAATGACCGATGTAAACTATCGCCCTGCTATGGACTTAGACCAAGGCGTTAAAAACTTTGTTGATTGGTATAAGGATTATTACCAAACCGCATCACTAAAGACATAAAAAATGACACTGACTCAAAACTATCCACAATTAAAAAAAATCCCCCAATGGCTAACAACTTTATTGGTCATTTTGCTTGGTATTACACTGGCAAAATTACTGTGGATGTTTTTAACACCTGCTGAAAGCATGACAGCGAAAACACCTACCGCAACTAATAACGCCATTGTAAAACCTAAAAAGCAACCAAACTACGGCAAGATAATTGCAGATCAACATTTATTTGGTAAAGTTGCCAAGAAAGCGGTCGCAACGACCACGCCAACAAAGGTCAATACGCCTCCACCTGTTGCCGTCGCTCCTAAACTTAATATAAAGCTATATGGCATTATGTCTTACAATAAAAAAACGTCAGGCTATGCCTTATTATCCTTCAATGGTAAGCCACAAAAAGTTTATGCAGTTAATGATTCTCTCGATAAAGAAAAGAAAATTATCATAAGTGACGTAACAACAGAAAAAGTCGTTATTAGCAACCATGGTAAATTGGAAGAATTTAGCTTACCAAAAACCTTTACAAAAAGAACTGGCGTGGCAATCCCCGCCAACGCCATGCTAAACAATGACAAAGCACCGGCATCTCACAATCCTGCCATGGCTGTCGCGCCACCAATGCCTACAACAAGACCTTTTATGCCCAAAGCAGGTATTCAAAAACCCAATACATCACCCGATAACAGCAATGCTCCTTCAGTAAAAAATATGTCATCCTTTCGAGAGCAAGTAATGGCTAACCCTGCCAAACTAATAGAGGTTGCAAGCGCAGAACCGTTCTCTAAAGATGGTAATTTTCTTGGCTTTCGTGTTCGTCCTGGCAAGCAACGTCGCTTCTTCCGTCAATTAGGTCTACGCAATGGTGATGTGATAAAAGAGGTAAATGGTATTCAAATCGATAGCCCCGAAAAAGGATTGATGATAATGAGTGAAATATCGGGTGCGAGTGATTTAAACATAACTGTACTACGTGGAACACGTGACGTTCAATTACCCACATTACATTTCTAAACACCTCCTCCTTATTGCGTACCTTGTCTTATTGATTGGCATAACATCATGCAAATCAGCCAATATGCCACAAGAAATACGCTTGCACGGCAAAACAATGGGTACGCAATACCACATCAATATCCCATTGATTGCCAACCATCATTTTGATCAAAAAAAATTAAAGCATGATATTGATAGGCGATTACAAGCAATCAATCAAGAGATGTCCACCTATATTCCAGACTCTACTATCTCTCAATTCAATCAGTCTCATACCACAGATTGGTTTCCTGTATCCGATGCCTTCCTTAAATTAATCACTACCGCACAAACAATCAGCAAAAAAAGTCGCGGTGCTTTTGATATAACAGTGATGCCATTAGTGAATCTCTGGGGCTTTGGCACAACCAAAAAACACCCTTTTCCAACTCAAGCAATAATCAATGCACAGCGCAAAAAGGTGGGTTATCAACACCTACACCTACAAGCACAGCCTCCTGCTATACGGAAAGATAATCCTGATGTCATGATCGACCTGTCAGCCATCGCAAAAGGCTATGCCGTGGATGAGTTAGCTAAATTATTACAGCAACAAGGACTACAACATTTTTTAGTTGAAATAGGCGGAGAGATTCGCGTTCAAGGAACAAACAAACACCAAAAACCTTGGAAGATCGCTATAGAAAAGCCAAACGCTCTAGCGCGAAAGGTACAACAAGGATTAAAGCTTGATGATATTGCCGTCGCCACATCGGGAGATTATCGTAATTATTATG
>QOAQ01000164.1 GCA_003972955.1 Aquificaceae bacterium | reverse complement strand
CTGCAATATCATCAGGACGACGTAAACACTTTATATCTGGGTGGCGACGGATCACACCTGTTGCAGAACAAGGTGCATCTAATAAAATACGATCAAATAGGATCTCTTTCGCCCAGTTATCCACATCTCCCGCATCTTCTGCCAGCAATGTCGCTTGTAATGATAAACGCTCTAAGTTTTCTTTAACTTGGACTAAACGCGTTGCGCTATTATCAACCGCGATAACATCCAAGTTTTTACAGCTCTCTAAAATATGCCCTGTTTTTCCACCCGGTGCGGCACAGGCATCTAACACTTTCATGCCTGATTTTAAATCTAATAAACCTGCGGCTAACTGTGCCGCAGTGTCTTGCACAGAAACTGCCCCTGTAGCAAAATCAGGAAGCTCATGCACGTTGACGGGAGAATCTAAAATAATAGCCGTATCACAAACTTCAGAAAGGCTTGCTTTAAAGCCAGCATCACCTAGTTTTTGATAATAAGCATCACGATTTTGCTGTAATACATTAACACGCAACACCATCGGCGCTCTTTGATTACTGGCTTCTAATACTTGCCGCCAATCATCTGGCCATGATTTTTTAATTTTACCTAACAGCCAGTCAGGAAACGCATAACGCGCACCATCATGTTGATCAATTTGCTCTAGCAATATATTTTTACGCCGTAAAAATTCACGCAAGACACCATTTACAAACTTCTTTGCCCACGGTTTTTTTAAACCTTTTACCGCCGCAACTGTTTCATTGACGGCGGCATGGTCGGGGGTTTTTTGATAGATGATTTGGTAAAAACCCAGCCGTAACAAACATTCAACGTCTTTATCTTTGTTCTTTAACGGCTTTACCAATAACTCCTTTAATATCGCAGAAAGACGCTCATGCCAGCGTAAACTACCAAAGCATAAATCACGCACTAATGGATCATTGGCTTCCTCTATTTTTACTAATAACTGGCTGAGTGACTCACCTTTATAAATCACACGGCACAATATTTTACTAGCAATAACACGAGGGTTACTTGGCTTCATGAAGGAAATACCTGCCCCAGTAATGATCGCCCATTTAAGAAATCTTTTGCATCCATTGCCTTTTTATTTGGCATTTGCAAACGTGTAATTAATACTGAGCCTTCTCCTGTTACAATTTCGATTCCCTTCTTAGATTCCGCAACGACCTCACCTATTTTACCGTCTGTTGTTGTTTCTATTGCAGATGACATAAAAAAGCGTAATCGCTCACCGTCCATTAAAGTATAGGCTACAGGCCAAGCATCAAAAGCACGAATACTACAATCTATTTTTTTGGCAGATGCTGACCAGTCAATTTCTGCCTCTTTCTTGCTAAGTTTATGGGCGTAACATGTGAGGCTATCATTTTGTACTTCTGGCTCTAGCTTTCCCTCAACTAAAAGATCAAGAGTGCTCATTAAAGCATCAGCTCCATCACTAGATAATTGATCATGGATTGATTGCCCTGTATCAGTATCACGAATAGGACAAGTAATTTTATACAACATATCACCCGTATCCAAACCGAGCGCCATTTGCATAATGGTCACACCTGTCTCCTTGTCTCCCGCTTGAATAGCACGATGAATAGGCGCTGCACCACGCCATCGTGGTAATAAGGAGCCGTGAATATTAATACAACCATATTTAGGCATATCCAGCACGACTTGTGGTAATAATAAGCTATAAGCAGCAACCACCATTAAATCGGCATGATAAGATTCAAGCGTTTCTAAAGCACCTTCATCTTTAAATGATTCTATCTGTACAACGTCAATACCCGCTTTTTCTGCGATTATTTTTACAGGTTGCGCCGTCATCTTTTTCCCCCGCCCCGCAGGACGGTCTGGTTGAGTATAAACAGCAACAACTTCATGCTCAGAATGAATTAACGCTTCTAATGCAGGTACTGCAAATTCTGGAGACCCCGCATAAATAATGCGTAATTTTTTATTATTTTCTCTCGTCATATTGTTCTTTATCGTCCTCGTTTAAACACTTTTTTGCTTGGCTATTTTTTCTAATTTTTTACGTAATCGTTGTTGTTTTAAGGGGGAAAGATAATCAACAAATAACTTTCCTACAAGATGATCCATTTCATGCTGTATACAAACAGCTAATAGCTCATCCGCTTCTAGTTCAAAGGTCTCGCCCTTTTCATTCAAGGCTTTAATTTTTACCTTTTCTGCTCGCTCAACTTCTGCATAATAGGCAGGAACAGAAAGACACCCCTCTTCATGCTTTTCCGAACCTTCAGCGTGTAGAATCTCAGGGTTAATCAAACATAATGGCTGATCTTTTTCCTCGGAGGTATCAATAACGATAATTTGTCGATGAATGTTCACCTGTGTTGCCGCTAAACCAATACCGGGAGCGTCATACATTGTTTCAAACATATCCGCGACGATCTGCTGCACTTCTTTATCAACATTTTCTACCACTTTCGCTTTGGTACGCAAACGTTTATCAGGGAACCGTAATATATCTAACACTGCCATAAATTTTTCCTATCTCCTGCCTTTACCACCAGTCAGAAATCATTCCAATAATATAATCGCCTAAGATACACTAGACAGAGAAAAATAACGAATAAGACTGTCTAAACAGCTATCAAGAAAAAGTTAAGCTTTGTTAATAAAACAACAACGTCAACTAACACAAAAAAACAGCCTGCTTTCGTAAAATATAATAAAAATGAGAAGCATTATGTCCACGTCGCTACCTAGATTAGCCATTTTATCTGCAAGTTCTTTATTATTAACCGTTGCGTGTAGCCATAATAATAAAGATGAAACCGTACCTCGCTTAACAACACCTTCTGTCAAAGTAGATCCTTATGATAGTCATTATGGAATGCCAAGACGAGATACAACAGGTGGTTATGCGACAAAACCAAAATACAAAAAAATACGTATTCCTGTAAAAGCCGATGCACCGACGCGTTATAGAGTAAAAAAAGGCGATACACTATGGGATATTTCGAATAAGTTTCTTAAAGACCCGTGGTTTTGGCCTGAGATTTGGGATAAAAACCAGAAAATTAAAAACCCACATCTTATCTACCCCGGTGATTTACTTTATATTTATCAATCACGTCGCACTGTAAAACAAGGTAATAGGATAGTAGAAATATTAGTGCCTCAAATTCGTGTTGAACGCACGGGTAGTGGTAAGCCTATTTCATCGTTAGCACCGTTCCTAGCGTGGCCGCGTGTTTTAGACAAAGAAACCATTGATAAAGCACCCTATATTGTTGATGGTTTAGACAATCATCTACTCATAGAAGAAGGGCAGACAATCTATATCAAAAAGCTAAAAGATCGCAGAGATGGGCAAACTTACCCTGTTTTCCACAAAGGAAAGGCATTGTATGACCCTGAAACAAACGAACTTTTAGGTTATGAAGTCACCTATACTGCTAACGCAACCATCACACGCGGAGCGGGCGAGATAGCAACTGCAACCATACTCAATACCAAGCGAGAAGTTCATATTGGAGACCGCCTATTAAAGAATATCGATGAAAAAGTTGTTCTTAATGCACCAATGGTTGCACCACGACACAAGGTAAGAGCAACGGTTCTATCGCTTTATGAAGCAAATTTGATAAGCGGTACAGGTATGATCGTCACGCTTAATTGTGGTATCGCCGAAGGCATAAAGCCTGGGCATATTTTGAGTATTTTCGCACAGATTTAGAATTTCAATCTTTAATTGAGACGATAAAAGACTCTGATATATTTATTGTACCCTTAAAGATAACCAGTGGTAAGACTGGTGATAACCTGCCGTATTGCGGTTGATAACTGTGTGATGATAACCTTTGGTATGACGTTGGTACTTCTGGTTGGCGCAGCCGTCAGCCGCATTTACATATTTAAATTCGATCTGACCCAAAGGATGCTTCTGCAATTTACGTCCGTCCGTATTTTTTCCGTGACGTATCATTATTGCCCAAGACCTTGGCTTACAATCAGTGCGCTTATTATCTTTGCCCAAGCCAATCCAGTATGGCCGGTATAGCCAGTAACGCTCGTAGTCTAATCAGTGTTTAGAGCGTCCTAAGTTCATGTTCCAAGATTCAAAGGTCGTCGGTTCACTACCTCTCATCAATTTCGATATCGTCTGCCTGGACAATACGTTTCAAGCCGACTGA
>QOAQ01000034.1 GCA_003972955.1 Aquificaceae bacterium | reverse complement strand
GAAATTATTTAAGTGAATATCTATAGCTCCCTGAGCTTGTCGAAGGGGCGGGTAATACCTGAATCCGTGAGGCAAATGCGGATATGAGGGATAAGATATTGGTTTCACAGTGAAATTAAAAAATCTTAGCTTCACCCATAGGTTAAGCGGGTATTTTTTAAATCACTGTGGAATCAATAGCTTGTTCATCATGCTGTAGTTGCCTCACGGATTCAGGTAATAGATAAGAATCACAGATTGATACCACTACTGATAATTCTTTCAGCAGCACAAACTGCCCTGCATTCTACCTGAATAATGGAAGATGCGGAAATTAGTGTTTTATCTGTTGGATTAATTGTATTTAATAGAAAAAAAATTAGATTAAGGTATTGACAATAATGAATGACACAGTTGTCCACATTATCTGTGGATAACTTTGTGTATAAACCTGTTATTAAGGCGTTGAGACTATGTAGACTGTACCTGTCAAGTCATTGTGTGAAATTTCCCCTTTAGTGTTTTAATATATAAATATCAATGGCTTAGGGTGTATTTGTTATAAATCAATAACATAGTATTCTCTATCTAAGGTGATATAACGCATGGAATATAAATTGTGAATAAATGCGTATGAAAAAATAGTTGAATCACATACCATATATAGTAATTAAGCAAAGATTAAGTAATGATTAAGGTAGAAATGACTAAAAAAACACCACGCGTTGGCTTTGTAAGTTTAGGCTGTCCAAAAGCGTTAGTTGACTCCGAACGCATACTCACACAACTAAAAACGGAAGGTTATGAGATGAGTGCCTCTTATGATAATGCCGATGTTGTTGTCATTAACACCTGTGGCTTTATTGACTCAGCGGTTGAAGAATCGTTAGATGCAATTGGTGAAGCCTTGCAAGAAAATGGTAAAGTTATCGTCACAGGATGTTTAGGAGCAGAGTCTGACAAAGTGTTAGCAGCACATCCCGATGTATTGGCAGTTTCAGGACCTCACGCCTATGAAGAAGTAATGACAGCAGTGCGTAAACAAGTCAAACCCGCCCATGACCCTTTTCTTGACCTTGTGCCACCGCAAGGCATCAAACTCACCCCGCGTCATTATGCCTATTTGAAAATATCCGAAGGCTGTAATCACCGCTGTACCTTTTGCATTATTCCCTCCTTGCGTGGCGACTTAGTGAGTCGTCCGATTGGCGATGTCATGCAAGAAGCTGAAAACCTAGCAAAAGCAGGGGTGAAAGAACTCTTAGTCGTTTCACAAGACACCAGCGCCTATGGCATTGATACAAAATATCAAACAGGCTTTTGGAATGGTCGCCCCCTTAAAACGCATATCCAACAACTCTCTGAAGCATTAGGCGAGCTAGGTATTTGGGTTCGACTGCATTATGTATACCCCTATCCCCATGTTGATAAAATCATCCCATTAATGGCAGAAGGTAAAATACTCCCTTATTTAGATATACCCTTCCAACACGCCAGTCATGATGTACTTAAAAATATGAAACGTCCCGCACACGCCGAAAAAGTGCTAGAACGTATCGCCAAGTGGCGTAGCATCTGCCCTGATATTGCTATACGCAGTACCTTTATTGCAGGTTTTCCTGGAGAAACCGAGGCAGACTTTGAAATAATGCTCGATTTTTTACGTGAAGCACAACTCAATCGCGTCGGCTGTTTTGCCTACTCAGAGGTAGACGGCGCAGTCTCTAATGCCCTACCAAACCACGTCCCCGAAGATGAAAAACAAGACCGTGTTGAACGCTTTATGGAAGTACAAGCCGAGATTAGTGCCGCAAAACTCTCTCAACAAATCGGCAAGCGCATGACCGTACTAACCGATGATACAGGCGAAGATTTTACCATTGCACGTAGCAGTGCCGATGCACCAGAGATAGATGGCGTAGTCTATATAGAAGGAGAGCGTTTAGAATCAGGACAATTCGCCGAAGTTGAGATTACGCATTCAAGTGAGCATGATTTATGGGGTAAACTAATTGAATAAGGAAGTTTCATTGCTTGGAACTTCCTAACAGTAGCCTGTGTTGAGGTACGAAACACAGGAGTAAAAATATTTTGATACTTTTAGCTTAAGATAAAGGTTTAACAATGAATAAAAAAATCAACACACTCTCCATAATATCCGCAGTAGCGGTACTGCTTTTACTCACATCATGTAGTAACTATAAAAAACCGTTACCCGATTCAGGCGTGACGGTAAAAGACGTGACATCCGAGTCCTACGAAACACTAAAAGTCTCCTATCAAGAACTAAAAACCGCCTTTTTTTCTGAAAGAAAAAAATAATTCTGTGGAAAATATCCTAAACTCTCTCTTTTCTTTCTCAATATTTTACAGACTATGCAATACGCCGACCTAAAATCCCAACGCAAAAATAATGTCGCATGGCGTTTGCTCACCTCTCCTCATGCTCCTTTAATCGCCAGTTTTTTATATCAGGTTTTTATCCTGCCTAACCAACGCTCACAGCCTTTTGATATATTGTGTTCTAAACTGGATGATTTAATCTTTCACCTCAACCAAGGTGACGAAAAAGATGCTTTTCCAAAGTCAGCTTCTGCTTATCTGGATGATTGGGCGGGTGGCTCTAATGCTTTTATGCGTAAGTATTATGAGAAAGGCAATGATATTCCGCAGTTAGATTTAACCCCAGGGGCAGAAAAAGCGATTGAATGGTTGCAAACTTTACAACCACGTCAATTCGTAGGCACAGAATCGCGCTTGCTAACCTTGTATCGTTTATTGCAAGAAATTGTGCAAAACACCGAGCAAGACCCAGAGGTTAAAATTGCGGAGTTAGAGCAACAAAAACACGAAATAGATCAGAAAATAGCGCGTATTCGCTCAGGTATTACAGAAGACTTTGACAGTACCCGTATTAAAGAACGCTGGTTTGAAGCCGAAGACACTGCCCGCAAACTACTCTCAGATTTTCGTCAAGTTGAATATAATTTCCGTTCTCTCGACCAAGAAGTACGCGAGATGATTACCCTCAGTGATAAAAACAAGGGTGACTTACTTGATGAGATTTTTGACCAACAAGACTATATCCACGACTCCGAACAGGGCAAAAGCTTCTCTGCCTTTTGGGAATTTCTAATGTCTCCCAATCGCCAAGAAGAACTAGAACATCTCACCAGTACCGCACTACAGCAAGATGCACTTAAAAACATAGAAGATGCAAACTTTCTACGCTATATCGGCTTCTCACTACTCGATGCAGGACAAAAAGTATTTCAAACCAATGCACAACTCGTCGAGCAATTACGTAAATATTTAGCAGACCAAGCATGGTTGGAAAATAAACGTATTTTAGAAATCGTACGGAATGTCGAAAAATCGACCCTTGCACTCAAACATCAAGATATGGGAAATCTACCGCGTGATTTTTTCCACGTAGACCAAGCAAAAGTAAATGTTCATCTCCTCATGGAGCACAATCTCTTTTCGCCCAAGCGCAAAATAAAGCTAGTCCGTAAAGCAATCGAAGAAATAGAAGCAGACGTTGATGTTTCCATTTTGTACGAACAACAATGGGTAGACGAAACCGAGCTACGCAAAAAAATCCGCAAATTACTACAAACCAAACAACAAATCAGCCTCAAGGAAGTCTTAGAAATTCACCCCTTAAAGCAAGGTTTAGCAGAGTTAGTGGCTTATTTGAATATTGCGACACAACGCAAACATACCGTGATTGATGATACGGCGACGGAGGAGTTAGTGTTTACCAAAGAACACAGCACAGCCACAGAGCATGAGTTATTAAAACTATCGAAGCGCGTGGCGCAAATACCTAAAATTATATTTAGCAGGTGATAAAATGAGCAATAAAAAGCCTTTGTTTGTGATTGATGAGCAACAACCTGGGAGTATTTTAAAAGACTTTTCCATGTTCTTAGCGTTTGTTGAAAAAGAGAACTGTCTCGTTAGCAAAAAATTACTACATTTTTCTGCAAAAGATATTCTTATCATCAATAGCAATATGCAGAAACCTTTAGAGCATGATTATGTACGTCCATAACACAAGCTATTTCCTCATATCGCAATATTAAATAGCTGCGCTCAAATGTTAAAATTATTTATCTATAAAACGAAAGGGGCTAAAAAAAGTATCCAAGTCGATAAAAAATTATTGAGCAAATGGAGTAGTTTGAACGAAACAGAGCAGTACTTTAGTTTATTACAAA
>QOAQ01000133.1 GCA_003972955.1 Aquificaceae bacterium | reverse complement strand
AAAAAATATGAACCTTACAAAAACCCCCGCTACCGTTGTCACTGGCTTTCTTGGCAGTGGCAAAACCACCCTGCTCTCTAATATCGTCAAACAAGCAGGCAATAAACGCATTGCCATTATCGTCAATGAGTTTGGTGAGACGGATATTGATTCGGACTTACTCCGCAGTTGTGCTATCGAAGGTTGCGAAGAAAATAGTGGGGATGTGACGCTATTAGAAGACGGCATCTACGAACTTCCCAATGGCTGTATCTGCTGTACAGTAGAAGAAGAATTCCTGCCCGTAATGAAAAAATTAGTTGCGCGACGTAATGAGATTGATCATGTACTCATCGAAACCTCAGGCTTAGCACTGCCAAAACCCTTGGTGCAAGCATTCAACTGGCCTGAGGTGAAGAGCCATTTCACGGTTGATTCTGTTATCACCGTCGTGGACGGCCCTGCGCTCAGTGAGGGACGATTTGCTCACAGCCATGAGCAAATCGAAAACCAACGTCAAGCTGATGAAAGCCTTGACCACGACCCCAGTATTCAAGAATTATTTGAAGATCAACTCGGTGCAGCTGACCTTATTATTATCAGCAAAAATGATTTAGTGGATGCCGACAAAAGAACCATCATAGAAGATCAACTCCGCGCACAGCTTAAAGAATCCGTCAAAATAATTGGCATTGAAAATGGTGAAATAAATCCTGAACTGATCCTCGGATTAGAAGCTGCCAGCGAAGACCGTATTGAGTCACTCCACTCGCATCACGACCATCATCATCAGCACGGCAAACACCATCACCACGCCCATGATGACTTTGATTCTATCGTTATATCCTTAGGTCTTGTTGATAGCGATATACTCTTACAGCAGCTTGATCGTGTTATAGCATCACACAATATCTACCGCGCAAAAGGCTTTGTCGCGCTCGAAGGAAAGCCCATGCGCCAAGTGGTACAAGCGGTTGGTTCAAGAGTAGAGCATTATTTTGACAGACCGTGGAAAATGGATGAAACACCTAGAACAGAAATTGTTGTTATTGGCAAGCAGTTGGATGTAGCGCAAATACAAGCGACATTGAAAATAGCGGAATTATCATAGCTCAATAAACGCTCTCTTCCCCTTCAGGTCTTGTGCGATACCATTTCATTAGCCACATATATTGCTCTGGCTGTTGCAGGATTAATTTTTCTAACTGCTGATTGAGTAGCATTGCGTTTTTAGTTGCATCCTTATCAGGATAGTTCTCAATAGCAGGGGCGATAATCACTTTATATTTTCCAGATAAGTCATCGTAATAGGCAAAGCAAGGGAAAGCGACTGCCTTACCTAGTTTTGCTATGCGTGCTGGTGTGGTTAATGTGGCTTTTTGTTTGCCAAAAAAAGGCGTAAAGATGGCATTTTTTTTACCTAAATCTTCATCGGGTAAAAATATCAATAACTGCTTGGGAATAAGTTCACGTACTAAACGGCGTAGCCCTTGCTCTCGAGATACCACAAACTTTACATATCGACAACGCCCTTTAGCAATCAGCCAATCCATCACAGGATTTTTGGCACTTTTGTAAGAGCCATAGCAGGTATATTTCATCCCTAAAGCGATGGGTGCAAACTCTAACATAACGCTATGTGCGAGCAGTATCATTACGCTTTGTTGATGTTTTATCGCCTTGTCGATGTGTTCTGCGCCTTCTATTTCGACAAGAGTGGCTAAACGTTTTTTAGACGCAAATAACAATAAACTGTAATCAACCAATGCACAGCCATACCATTGTAAATGCCGTTTGGCTCGTTGCTGTTGTGCTTTTTTATCTAATTCAGGAAAGGCGATTTTTATATTGCTTAAGACCACATCTCGCCTTTTTTTATTTTGACTATAGGTTAGATTCCCAATCATTCGCCCTAAAAAATGCCGTAGCTTTTGCGGCATAAGCGATAGAATAAGAACTCCACCTAGGCTAAACCATGTCAACCAAAAGCGCGGGTGGAGTAATTGCTTGGAAAACGGCGTACCACACTCATAAACGGAGTTACGCCTCAAATCTCGCCTCGATAATCAAAACTCACCTTCATGCTGTCTAATTGTGTCTCAAACCACTCAGCCGCTTCTTCAACTTTCTTGCGCTGTCCTTTAAGACCAAAATCAATTAACCATGCATGTTTTTTGCCACTGGGTAGGCTAGACAACGCCACCTCTGGAAATGTATCTAACAGGTTCGCCATTGTTGGCATTAACTCAGTTTCAGCGACTTCATGTAAGTCCCACCGCACATCAACATCAGGATGACTGTTAAAAAGATGCTGATATTTTGTATCTAATACCCATTCAATCATCGGTGTTGCCATACTCGGAAAACCAGGTACAAAGTGATGATTTTCGACACTAAAACCTGGTACTTGATTGATAGGATTGGGAATGATTTGTGCCTGCTCAGGCAGATCACTCATCAAAATACGGTGTGGATACGCCCTTTTGCCATATTTTTTTTCTATCAAAGCCTGCGCTTCAGGATGACGAATCATAGCTTGATCACTTGCGATTGCCGCACATTCGCGGGTTAAGTCATCAGGTGTTGCACCGATGCCACCACAGCTAAACACTACATCATTTGTCGCCATTGTCGCTTTAAATAAGCTGACTAACTCATCTTTATCATCACCTAGCAAGTGCATCCAACTAAGCTTCATGCCACGTTGACGTAACATATCTATCACGCGTTGCATGTGTTTATCTTTACGTGAGCCATTTAATAACTCATCGCCAATAATCACTAAGCCAATTTTTTGTGTCTGATTACATTTATTTTTTACTTGCTTCATAGTCTTGCCCCTAATTTTGTTGCCCGTTGTTGTGTTTCTTTACTATGCTTTTCTCTTATTTTTCGCTCCCAATGTTTTGATGTTTCGGCCCAACCTTGTGTATGCTGTTGAATAATATCGCTCAATGCATGTATGTGGTCGGGATGATGATTTAAGGCAGGTATATAACGATAGCTTTCGCCTCCTGCCTGCATAAAGGTTTCTCCATTTTGTATTTCCATTTCTTCCAAGGTTTCCAAACAATCCGCTGGAAAACCAGGACAAAGCACGTCTACTTTTTTAATACCTCTTGCGGGTAATTCTTCAAGTGATTTGTCGGTGTAGGGTTTTAGCCATTCTGCCTTACCAAAACGTGATTGAAAAGTGACAAGAAACTCATCTTCTTTTAAATCTAATTTTTTTACCAATAAACGCGCTGTTTTTTGACAATGGCAAAAATAAGGATCACCTAATTCAAGGTTGCGTTTCGGTAAGCCATGAAAGGACATTAATAATAACTCACCACGAGGATGTTCAGCCCAGTGGTTTTTAACACTCCGCGCTAAGGCATCAATATACGCACTATTATCATGATAGTGGTTTACAAAACGCATTTCTGGCAAATACCGCCAATGACGTAAGACACGATTCACTTCATCATAAGTTGTCGCGGTGGTGGTTGCCGAATACTGTGGGTAAAGCGGTAATACCAAAATTCGTTTTGCGCCTTGTCGCTTGAGTTTGTCTAATGCCGACTCAATACTTGGGTCACCATAACGCATCGCTAACTCAACAATAACCTTGCCTTTAAAGCGTGATTGCATTTCGTGTTGCAACGCTATTTGTTGTTTTTGACTGTAATACAGTAAAGGTGCGCCATCTTCTCGCCAAACCGATTGATAAAGCTCGGCACTTTTCGCAGGACGACGCGTTAATACAAAAGCATATAAAATAGGCAACCACACCAGACGAGGTATTTCAACCACACGAGGGTCTGATAAAAACTGTTTGAGATAACGTCTTACCGCAGGTGTACTAGGGTCTTTAGGCGTACCTAAATTCACCAATAAAATACCCGTAGCCTCTTCCTTTCCATGAAAAAAGCTATCATCTCCGTTATAACGCCCCATTATTACCTCGTATGTTATATAAGCTATACAAATCACAATCTCATAAAAAGAATTAATGTTCGTATTATAAGCAACTATTATTACTATCATAATAGTACCTAGATTCCTACATAGAAATCAAAAAAAGTATATATGCTTAGGAACGTGCATGAAATAACTTCGACATTCTAACTTGCACCCAAAAAGAGGGGCATAGCAACCTTTTTATCCCAGCTTGGATGATCTTATTCGTTGCGTAGAATAACTATAGACATTCACTTAAATAATTACCCTTCCTTTCGACTTCGCTCAAGATAAACCA
>QOAQ01000102.1 GCA_003972955.1 Aquificaceae bacterium | reverse complement strand
GTCACCTTGTGAAATAAGCAGTTGGTTTCGACTGAATTCTTTTTTTATCAGAAGGCTAGAAAATTCTTTTTGTGTTTCGTCACTGAACCCTGAAAATAGTGGTATTTTAGATAGCATGATGAATTCCTTGGTCAAAGTGTATAGGAATGAAAATTTAATATATGAACGATACATGGCGACTTATTTACTTGTATGGGTAAATACGCCATCCCAATCATCAGGAGAGTGAAAGTCTAATGGTTGCATACGTTGTAGATAAACTTGGTAAAGAGGTTCTTTATTTAACTCAAATAATCTCAATAATGCTTTTTTAGCTTGTTGCCAGTCTCCAGAAAAATAAAAAGAGAGTGCTGTATTGTGTGCAGTAATTCGCTGTTCTTGTTTAGATGTTAGCGTGTTTGTCAGAGCAATTGGTTCATAAATCTTGACAGGTTCTTGGCGTCCTTTGACGCGTACATGATCAATTTGACGAAAACTGACAGAAGGGCATTGCAACATCGTCTCTTCACTGGTCAGTATGGAGATGCCGTATTGCTTGGTTAAGCTTTCTAAGCGTGAGCCAAGATTGACCGCATCACCTAACACGGTATAAGCACGCCGATAGCTTGACCCCATATCGCCTACATTCATTTCGCCTGTATGAATGCCTGTTCCTGCGCTGACTGTTTCTTGTAAGCCTAAATCACGAAATTCTTTTTGCATAGTGCGTGTTTTGTCACGCATTTCTAAGGCAGCTTTCACGGCATGTTCTGCATGTTGAGGGTCATCAAGGGGTGCGCCCCAAAATGCCATGACTAGATCGCCGATATATTTATCGATTGTGCCTTGTTGTTTAAAAATAATAGCCGTGATAGGGGTGAGATAAATATTAAGAAACTGCTTGAGCTTATGCGTGCTAAGCCCTTCGGATAGTGCCGTAAAATTACGAATATCAGAAAATAAAACACTCATTTCACGACGTTCACCATCCATATTAATATTTTCAGGGCTGTCTAATAGTCGATTGATATGTCCTACAGGCACGTATCGACCAAACATATTGTGGATATGTTGGCGTTGATTGTGTTCGAGTATCAAACGGTGCAGAACAAAAGCCGTACTACTGAGCATAATCAGTAATGCAGGTAAAATAAGGTCAAAATTAATGCGCGGTACACTCCATAACCAAAGGTTAGCAGCGGTGATGATGGCTAACAACATAAAGCCAATAATCATTAAGCTAAGAGGGCGCAACATAGGAAACAGTAACATCATTAAGAGACTTAAGACGATAAAAAGTGTGATCGTTGCGCCATCTTTCCACTCAGGAGAATAGGGGATTAGTTCAGGGTTAAGTAGGGCGTGAATAAGTGTCGCTTGAATTTCCACACCAGGATAACTTGTTTGCAGTGGCGTGGTACGTAAGTCTGCAAGCGCCTGTGCAGATGTACCAATAATGACAATAGCATCACTAAGATCAGGAATTTTTTGATCATGTAACACCTTAGTTGCAGAGATATAAGGAAACGTTTTGACCTTGCCAATATAAGGAATCAGTATTTGTCCTGTTGGGTCGGTACGAATTTTTTGCCCTGCGATAATGGCATGGGTGATGGTATGTGTATTGGCAATTTTTTTCGTGAGAAGGGTGAGTGACTCTTGTTTTTCATCAAGGTTATAAGCCTTCGCGGTTTCCACGGCTAAGGCGGTATAAATTTTATTATGATGCTCTAAAATTAGTGCCGCTTTACGTACCACCCCGTCACTATCGGGTTGCACGGTAAAAAATCCATTTTGCGCCGCTACGTGTGCGAGTAAGGGTAAATTTGCCGTATATCCCTGCATCTTGAGGCTACTGAGTTGCTCTAATGGAGCATCGTTTTTTACCAAAGAAGGGATGATTTCGCCTTTGATAAAATTGGAGTAAGGGTGAAATAAATACCCCAGAATGACATCCTTTTCCTTTATTGTATTAGCAAGGTATCGGTCGCCATCTAGCTGTGTTCTTAGTGACGCTAAAGTATTTGATAGTTCAGGCTTATTTTTTAGCAATATTGGGTGAATTAAATCAACAGGGTTAGTTTCAGGTTCTGCCAAGGTAATATCTAAGGTAATAACAGCACTTCCCGCTTGCTGTAATTTCTCAATCAACAAAGCTAATTTTTGCCGACTCCACGGCCATTGTCCTTCCTGTTTAAGACTCGGCTCATCAATATCGATAATATAAAGTGGTGTAAATTCACTAGGCTTTCCGCTCGCGGTAGCACGTAGGCGTAAGTCATAAGCAACAGAATTTAGGCGTTGTAGAAAGGTTTGTGCGAAGGAGATTTTTTGCAAATAGAGCAAGCTAATAATAACCAACACACAGAAGCTAGCAATCAGTGGAATAAGATTTTGTTTATAGTTTTTCCACACAGCTAAATTAATACCCTCATAATATTTGGCAATGTTAAAAGTGTAGTGGAAAATAGAAAAATAGTTGAGCTAGATCAAGATTAAAGTGCGTATCTACTCTACAACTGGCTTGTAAGGTAGATTTGTCATAATTCAATCCATCGATAGCATTACAAACATTGTATGAGTACGTTACTATATGCTTCCTTCACATTCACGCAGAAAAAATAAATGTCAGATATAAAATCAGGTGCCTTAGTCTATTACAAAAGCAAAGCAGCAATCGTCACCGCTGTCAGTGATAAAATTGATATTCTATTTTTTAAAACCACCAAACGTGTGCGTGATAAAGATATTAAGCTGTTACATCCTGGTCCTTTTAAGGATGTTGATACTTTAGATATGGGAATTCCGAGTGACTTAGATAATCTGGAGGAAGTCTTAGAATTATTGGACGGTGAGACAGTCTCGCTGGAGGAATTATCTGAGTATTTATACGATGAATACACACCACAAAGCGCATGGTCGAGTTGGATGTTAGTCGTTGATGGGCTTTATTTTGAAGGTGATATTGATGCGATTAATGCGCGCCCCTTAGAGCTTATCAAAGCTGAAAAAGCAGAGCGTGAGGCTAAAAAAGCACAAAAAGATGCGTGGAATGCTTTAATCGCACGTATTAAAGCAGGAAAAATAATTGATGATGACCGCACACACTTAGTCGAAGTCGAACAACTCGCCTGTGGAGAGCGCGAAAATAGTCGCTTACTAAAAACAGTCGGTATTCGTGAAACCAAAGAAGACGCACATAAATTATTGCTAAGGCTGGGTTATTGGCAGGATGAATACAACCCGTGGCCTCGTCGTATGGGCGTTGATATGAATAACCCAGAGTTGGATATTCCTGCCCCTGTTGAATGCGAGCGTCGTGACTTTCAATATATGCAAGCATGGGCAATAGACGATGTAGGCAATCAAGATCCTGATGATGCAATCTCCTTAGACGGCAATCGCCTGTGGGTACATATTGCGGATGCGTCCTCTATTATCACCCCAGATTCTGAGTTAGATATCGAAGCGCGTAACCGTGGCACAAATATCTACCTGCCCGATCAAGTCATCCACATGCTACCGCAAGGCATTACCGAACGTTTAGGCTTAGGTTTACAAGAACAAAGCCCCGCCTTATCGATTGGTTTTGAAGTCAGTGATACAGGTGAGCTAGAAAATATTGAAGTGTGTTTCTCCTTGCTTAAAGTCACTCGCACCACCTATGACGATGCCGACGCAGAGTTAGACACTACCTTTGCCGATATAAAAGCCGTGACCGAACGCTATCATCAACGACGCATGGACAATGATGCCGCGATGCTCGACTTACCTGAAGTAAATGTTAATGTTGAAAACGGCGAAATTTCCGTAACACCTTACACCACAACAGGTAGTCGCTTATTAGTGATGGAATGCATGTTAGCGGCAGGAGAAGCCATCGCACGCTTTGCAAGCGACCATAATATCCCTATTCCTTACGCTTATCAGCCAGCCCCTGAAGAAATACAACACCCTAAAAAACCATCAGAGCATTATGCCTATCGTCGTCACTTTAAAGCATCACGCCACGCTACCGCGCCAGATGCCCATTTTGGCTTAGGTCTGCCGTATTACACCCGCGTCACCAGCCCGTTAAGACGTTATTTAGACCTTGTCGTACATCAGCAATTAAGAGCCTTTTTGACAGATCAGCCTTTATTAGACCATGACGCTTTAGTAGAGCGCATAGGTCTAGCAGACGAAGCCTCCTTTGCCGCCCGCAAAACAGAACGCTTCTCCAATCAACACTGGAAAATGCTCTACCTAAAAGCGAATAACAAATGGCAAGGCGAAGCCATCGTTGTCTTTCAAAATGAGCGTAATACCAC
>QOAQ01000013.1 GCA_003972955.1 Aquificaceae bacterium | reverse complement strand
CAGCCGTAAACTGGAGTTACACGGCTGTAGCCTTTAAAATATAGTCTTTAAAATATTAAATTTCAAAACCCCTTCGACCCCGCTCCGGGGGCGCCCACCCTGAGCGGACTTGGTTTATCTTGAGCGAAGTCGAAAGGAAGGGTTATGGAAATTTAATATATGAAAGACTATAGTTACAAGGCTCCAGCCTTGTAACTCCTGTTGACGGCTCTAGCCGTCAGAAAGCCTACACCAGTACCGTCCGCCGTTAGTTTATCAGCTAAAAATCTATAACAGCCCACTACTTCTTCAAAAACCGCCACCGCTCCAGTCCATACTTCTTCATCTTATCCGTCAAGGTTTTACGCGGTAGTCCCAACGATTCCATAGCGGCTTTTATACAGCCTTTGTGATGCGTCAGTGCTTGAACAATTAAAGTCTTTTCAAAACAGGCGACTTGGTCTGGCAGGGTTAATCCTGCGGGCATTTCATTGGAGTTCATTAAGGTAGGAAAGTCAAAATTAACGCTTTCGCCTAGCAGTACATAACGCTCTGCCATATTGCGTAGTTCGCGTATATTGCCCGGCCAGCGATGCTCTAATAAAGTGTGTAATGCTTTGCGGTTGAGTGGTGGTACTTCGGTTTCGCAACGGGCGGAGGCAACCAGTACGAAGTGTTGAAATAAGAGCGGAATATCTTCACGTCTATCGCGCAGGGGCGGTAAGTCTAGGGTGACGACATTGAGCCGATAGTAAAGGTCTTCTCTAAATTCTTTGCGTTCGGCGGCATCTTTTAAATCTATTTTAGTGGCAGCGATCACGCGCATATCTAACGGGATCAAATCATTTGAACCAAGACGTTCGATCTGGCGTTCTTGCAGTACTCGCAACAGGGAAACTTGTGTTGCCGTGGACATGCTTTCGATTTCATCTAAAAACAGCGTGCCACCATTGGCGTATTCAAACTTTCCTATCCGCCTTTTTTTAGCATCGGTAAACGCCCCTGCTTCGTGTCCAAATAATTCACTTTCAAGCAACTGTTCAGAAATAGCACCACAGTTAATTGCCACATAATTATGGTCACGCCGTTTGCTTTGCTCATGTAAAGACCGCGCAAATAGCTCCTTACCTGTCCCCGTTTCGCCAAAGATCAACACATCGGTTTCTGCATTGGCGATGAGTGATACCATTTTGCGTAATTTCAGCATAGCGGGGGCTTCGCCAATAATACGTGGGCCGATACGATTTTGATTTTCTAAGGCTTCTTTTAGATGACGATTTTCTAAGGTAAGACGACGTTGCTCCACCGCTCGCTTTACTCTGTCAACCAATAAACTCGCCGAAAAAGGCTTCTCGATAAGATCATACGCG
Source organism: Aquificaceae bacterium (assembly GCA_003972955.1). GTDB lineage: Bacteria > Pseudomonadota > Gammaproteobacteria > Thiotrichales > Thiotrichaceae > JAGLBW01. Next base: position 2,984 of record QOAQ01000013.1, on the reverse strand, counting down.
CCCTCGCGAATCGCATTCACAGCGGTACTCACATCCGCATGACCACTAATAAGCATCACGGGGAATTCACTATCAATTTTCAACACCGCCTGCATCAGCTCCAAACCGTCCATTTCAGGCATACGAATATCACTGAGTAATACGCCAAAAAAATCAGGACTAATGTGTGCTAACACCGCTTTAGCAGAGGCAAAACTTTTCACCTGATAATCTGCCAGTTGCAACGACTGTTCAATCGACTGGCGTACCGAGGCTTCATCATCAACTAATAATATGGTTGGTGTTGTCATGTATTTTTCACCATCGGTAGACACAAGCTAAACACCGCCCCGCCTTGTTTATGATTACGCGCCTTTAAAGAACCCTGCATATCTTTTGCCAAATTGAAAGAAATCGAAAGCCCCAAGCCTAAGCCTTTTGTGGAGACTTTAGTAGTAAAAAATGGCTCGAAAATATGCGATAAATTATCATCCTCAATCCCCATGCCGTTATCTTTTACACGGATACACAACTGCGACCCTGACTTTATGCGAATACTAATCCAAATAGTGCGTGATACCTTATTTTTTGTCGCCGAAATCGCATTGGTGAGTAAATTAACCAAAATTTGCCCTAGCCATAACTCATCCGCCAATACTTTTTTATTCACCCCTTGTTGGCGTTCATCCCAATGACAACTTACCTTATGGCGAGTCATTTGAGGATGCACAATCGCCAGCGCATGGTTAATCGCCCTGCCCACGACAACGGGGGTCATTTGCCCTTTGCTTTTACGAGAAAATGATTTGAGTTGCTGTGTAATACTTGCCATGGTTTCTGTTAGTGTGGAAATTTCTGCCAGATTAGATGCCACCATATCCAAGCGATCCTTCTGTAAAAACTGACGCGCATTATCCGCATAGGCACGAATAGCGGTTAACGGATTATTAATCTCATGTGCCATGCCTGCCGAAAGTTGTCCTAATGCCGCCATTTTTGCCGCTTGAATCAACTCTTCCTGCGACTGTTTTAAGGCTTGCGTGCGTTGTGCGACTTTTCTCTCCAACTCTTCGGTAATCTGCTGTTGATATTTTTTGCGTTGCTGCTGCGCTCGCCACAACAATAGCGCCAAGGCAGACAACAACAACAAAATAAGCGCACTCATCAACATCGTATTAAGCACACGCTTTTTAACCCCCGCATAACTCGCCACCACACGCACATCCCAATCGGCTAATGCCATTTTATGGGACAACATTTCATACTCTTTACCCAATAATGTTATGCGTTGAAAATGATTATCTGCAATATTCAAATCCGTGTTTTCTAAACGTGAAATCAGGTTATCCCCATAACGTAGGCTATTTTCCACTTGCCGTTTACCTAGCTCCGACAAAGGTAATACCGACTTTAAATTCCAATTTTTTTGACTCGAAAGAAAAATCACCCCATTCGCATCAGTCACCATAAAATCAACCGCCCCCTGCCCCCATGTAAATTCAATATCATCAATCGCCACTTTAACCGCCACCACACCAATCACTTTATTATCAACCACAATAGAACTTGCAAAAAAGTACCCGCGCGTACCAGAGATAGCCCCCACCGCATAATAACGCCCTAGAGTATTTTGCATCGCCTGTTGAAAATAAGGACGAAAAGCCAGATTTTTACCGATAAAAGAATACTTCGACTCCCAATTACTCGACGCCACTACCACCCCATCGGGACGCATCACATAAATAGCCGCACTTTCAGAAATATTATTCGCATACTCCAAGGCAAGATTAATTTTTCGTTGCTTCTTAGGCATATCGTCATCATCCAAATGACTTAAAAAATCAATAATTTTCGTATCAAAAGAAAGAATTTCAGGAAGATAAGAATGGCGTTCAAGCGTAATTTTCAACTCATTAACCACCTGTGACAACTGACTTTTCACCCGCTGCTGTAATTTAGTCTCAGCAGATTGTTTCGCAATATAATAAGTAGACCCCAAAGCAAGAAAAATACACAGAAGTGCAAGCAAAATAATCAGCTTATTAGGTTTCATATTCCATCCGTAATATCTTGTTAGAAAATATTGTAGCGATAAGGCATGCCTTATCGGAACTTATTCACAATCATAAGAGCCTACACCCAAGAGAATATCAAAACCACAGAGGATACATAATGAAAAAGCTACTTATACTCGCACTCTTTAGCCTACTAACAGCCTGCAACACAATAGGCAATAAACCCACTATACCGACCACCCCCAACACGCCCGTATCACCCTATCAACAAACCTTAGACAAATACCAACAACGCTGGCAACAAGCCAATATCACACACTACCGCTACACCTTTCAACGTAGCTGCTTCTGCCCACGTGACTACCATGCCCCTGTTGTGACAGAAGTAAACAACAACACCGTTATTAGCGCCCATTTAAAAGGCACAAACCAAGCGTTAAGCAGTAATCTCAGCAACAACAAACAAACCATCAACTACTTTTTCGACAAAATCCAAGACGCGATTAATCGAAAAGCACATCGACTAACCATTAAATACAACGAACAATACGGATACCCTGAAAGCATCGCTATCGACTACGACAAAATGATAGCCGACGAAGAACTATACATAAGTGCAAAAGACTTTCAGAAGCTATAGTGATACTCCCGCGTTTCGTACCTCAACGCAGGCTACCAATAAAAACGTAGCCTGTATGAAGTGCAACGCAATACAGGAAGATAATGCACTGCTACGATGGTTACAATAACACCGCATAAATAATTACCAGTCACCATCACTGTGACAAAATATAGTTTTCCCTGTATTCCGTAAACTCCATATAGGCTACGTTGCTTATTGTTTTAATTAATATTTTCAAATAAGCGCATCACCCTTCTTTTAAGGACTCAGGATTCAATAACTTGAGGAGGATAACGCAGAATTTTTTTTCAGATTGAATGCTATCAGGAGGCGCATAGTCACTCTACGCAACGATCTGATAGCATTCA
>QOAQ01000035.1 GCA_003972955.1 Aquificaceae bacterium | reverse complement strand
ACAAAGTCACCCGTTTATTATTTTTTTATCCACTGTCGTGGGTGTTAATCGAATGGTTTCGAGGCTGGTTTCTTACAGGTTTCCCATGGCTCTATTTAGGAAATAGTCAAATAGATTCTGTATTAGCTCATAGCGCTCCTATCTTAGGCGTACTCGGTGTTAGCTTATTAAGCGCCCTACTTGCAGGTGCTATTGCTACGCTCTTTATTTTTAAAAAAGCCGATAAAATTTTATGGATAAATCATGCAACCAGTAATCACATCAAAGTAAAACAGCCGCATCGATATAGACATCAATTTATCGCACTGTTTATGATCGTAAGTATTTTTGCAAGTACGTGGTATGCAGGAACAATAAATTGGACACAGCCTAAAGGCGACGCTATTACCGTTAGTTTAGTACAAGGTAATATCTTACAAGAAAAAAAATGGCTTCCTGAGAATAGACAATCAACATTAGATTTATATAAAAAACTAACGCAAGAAAATTGGAAAAGTGATCTGATTATCTGGCCAGAAACGGCTATTCCAGACTTATTTAGCAATAATATGAGTGACTTCATCGTCCCACTACAAGAGCAAGCTAAAATAACAAACACCGATTTATTGCTCGGTGCTTTTTACCAAAATGAGCAGGGTAAAATAGAAAACAGTGTGCTATCACTCACACAAAATGGACGCGATATTTACTCCAAGCGACACCTTGTACCCTTTAGTGAATACATTCCATTACTCGGCTATCTACGCTGGTTAAATCAGTGGATACAACTCGCATCCGATAATTTAACCGCAGGTACAGGGGCAACAACAATGGATTTTTCGGGCAATATTGCACAACTATCCATTTGCTATGAAGATGCCTTTGCAAGCGAAAATTTAAAAGGGCTACCGTTGGCGAATATGCTAATTAATGTGAGTAATGATGGCTGGTTTACAGGCTCTATCGAGCCACATCAACACATGGAAATAGCGCGTATGCGGGCGATAGAAACAGGTCGTTATATGCTACGTTCAACCAATGTTGGGGTATCGGGAATAGTGAATAGCAAAGGCAAATTAATCGCAACAGCTCCCCCTTATACAACAGCCGTTATCACCGATAAAGTACAACCCTACCAAGGCAAAACGCCTTTTATGATATGGGGAAACTGGGGGATTATTAGTGCGTTAATTTTATTATTGATCTTTGGCTATTATGTTGCAGAAACGCGTAAAACCAATCACTCATAGAATAAAAGTCATTAGAAGTGTAAGGAACTATTTCCTACCCCTTTATACCAAGGAGGTAGGATTTAAAAAGGGTGTCGTTTCCCCTAATCTTTCTGCTTCACTTTTTTAGTCTGAGCAGCTACCTTTTTCTTTTTTGGTGTTACTTTTTTTGTAGGTTTAGGTTTCTTAACCGATTTTGACACTCCCTTTTTTTCTTTTTTTGCAGCTGCTTTCTTCCTCAGCTTTTTAGCCTTTTTTGATGCTTTCCTATCTTTTTTAATTAATTTGAGGCATTTTTTTGCTGTAATCGTTTCACCACCAACTACTACATGCGTAGCAATCCCACGACGACACATCTCTTCACAATCCATCCAAAAATCTTTACCTAAGGTCATTTCTTTATATTCTTTTTTACTTAGAAAACCTTGTTCCACCGTAATATCTTTAAAAAATACCGACATACTACGATCAGCATGTTCTACTTGGCTTTTAACATTTCCACCTTTTCCCCAAGCACCATGTGAATAGTTATGAAACATAATTTCTGAGTAAGGATAAATAACACGACGATACCCCATACAAAATAGCAAAGCGCCCATGCTATAGCCGTGATTATCTAAAAATGTTGTTGTATTTTGACCAAATTTTTCAAGAATAATATTAAAAAACTGCAATCCCTCAGTAACAGAGCCACCATCAGAATTAATTCTCAATTCTAAACGATCAAAACTACCTGCTTTTCTAAGCTCGTGAAAAACAGCGTGCAAACCTTTTTTATTTTCAGAAAAAGCAGAAATAAACACTCGATACAAACGATGATAAGGAATAATAATATATTGCTGAGGTTTACCCTCCACAGGAATTCTTTCTTCTCTTACGTCCTCTGTAAACAACGTATGATATTCGCTATCTAAGCCTTTCTTTTCTTCTGAAAACATATTCAAATTTTTATTCATAACGTAGTTCCTTTGTAATCGTTCAGATTTCAGAATGCTGTTCTTTATTTACTAAAGAACTTTTTTAACTGATATTTATCAATTAAAAAGACGCCATCTCCACCACGCTCAAACTCTAGCCATTGAAACGGGGTATCGGGGTATTGTTGCTGTAGTGCATACTGACTATTTCCAACTTCTACCACTAAAATACCATTTTCTGTTAAATAATCAGCCGCTTGCTCTAAGATACTTATTGTTAAATCTAGCCCATTTTCACCAGAACTCAAGCCTAATTCTGGCTCATGCTTAAACTCCTCGGTTAATGCCAACATATCTTCGGCATCGACATAAGGGGGGTTGCTCACGATAATATCATATTGCTTACCTTTTAGGCTTTCAAATAGATTCGATTGTATTGCCTGAACCTGTTGCGCTGCGTCATGGCGCTGTATGTTTATAGTCGCAACATCAATAGCATCTTGAGAAATATCTGCCAAATCAACATTAGCCTGTGTAAAAGCGTAGGCACAGGCGATACCAATACAACCACTGCCTGTACACAAGTCTAAAATAGACCCAACCTCATCAGGGTCAACCCAAGGGGTAAGTTGTGACTCGACTAACTCTGCAATCGGTGAGCGTGGTACAAGCACACGCTCATCGACAAAAAAAGACAAACCTGCAAACCATCCTTCATTTGTTAAATAAGCCGCTGGTTTCCTCTCTTTAATACGTCTCACTAATATATCTTTAACGGTTATTATTTCTGCGGCTGTTAAATGCCCATCCCAATAGTTAGGCGAGGTATCAACAGGTAAGTGCAAAGCATTCAGCACTAAATAGACTGCCTCATCTAAAGGGGAGGATAAACCATGCCCAAAGCTAAGTTTTGCCTCACTAAAGCGACTTGCTCCCCAGCGGATAAAGTCTTTCACTGTTGTTAGGTTGTCAGTATCAAAATTCATGCAGGCTCTCAAAAATGGTTTAGAAAATAGAAAATAATAGTGTTTAAAAGGTTCGTACCGTATCATCCCCTATTTCTGCGATTCTGGAAACATAAAAAATGCAAGCATCATTCACTGACTACTTAAAATCATGGCCTCTGTATGCGCTTCCTCATCATGCTATTTCACGTATTATCTTTAAACTAACGCGTATTGAGTCTTCTTTAGTACCGAGTGCTATTACTAAGTTCAGCAAGGCATTTGATGTAGATTTAAGTCAGGCAGTTAATCCTGATCCTAACAGTTATAAAACCTTTAATGAATTCTTTACACGCCCCATTAAACCCGCGCTACGCCCGATAGCAGACACGGAATTAGTCAGCCCTGTGGATGGTTGTATTAGTCAAGTTGGTGCTATAAAAGATGGCAGTATTTTTCAGGCAAAAGGGCATAATTATACCGCTCAAGCGTTATTAGGCGGTGATGCAGAACAAGCTAAGAAATATGCTGATGGTCAATTCACAACCATTTATCTGTCACCAAAAGATTATCACCGTATTCATATGCCCTGTGCAGGTACATTAAAGCAACAAATACACGTTCCAGGAAGATTATTTAGCGTAGCACCGCATACTGCACGCACTGTACCCAATTTATTTGCACGTAATGAGCGTGTTGTCGCTCTATTTGATACTGAATATGGGGAAATGGCGATGATATTGGTGGGCGCTATCAATGTAGCAGCAATAGAAACAGTGTGGGATGGCTTAGTCACACCTCCGCAAGGGAAAAAACTTTCACGTAAAAATTATGCTGACCAGAAAATAACGCTAAAAAAAGGCAAAGAGATGGGACGTTTTAATATGGGATCAACCGTTATTTTACTGTTTACTAAAGATGCACCTAAATTTAGCGAAAAAATGATAGCAGAATTGCCGTTAATGATGGGGCAAGCCATCAGTTAAACCATGCTTAACAACCGCCAGCTAGATATAGTCCGAATATTTGATTCTTGCTTGAAGTAGCACCTCTTTTTCAGCATGGAGTGATCACTTAGCCTTACACCTTTTTGATTGTTTTTTACCTAAAGCCTTGCGGTTAGAAAAAGTATTTATTGTCATATAAGGACTAATTATATAACTGATGTTACGCACTTTAGATTTCTATTTGTGCGTTTAAGCACAAATAGCACGATGCGATAGCGAGTGCGAAGCAGTAGTTCCCATTCTAACCGCGCCGAGCATTTGCAAGTAAAAATGGATCAGTAGGGCAAGCTGTTTGAGCGT
>QOAQ01000160.1 GCA_003972955.1 Aquificaceae bacterium | reverse complement strand
AGTACTAGGAAGCTAGTAACCCTGAGCTTGTCGCCTGTACTGAGCAAATAAGTTCCGCACATTATTCAATCCTGGGTCCTAACTAAAATTTATAACTTAACGATTTAAAACGAACTTTAGCCTTTCCACCGTCACCTTTTCCACTCAGGTATAATCCCGCTTTATAGTAATTATCGATACCGTTCCATAGCGCTAATGATTGTTTTAATTTGAATTTTCCATTGACGGACATCTGTAGCTGTCCTTTTTGTACTCGAATTGTATAGCGGGTAAAGGTTTTGCTACTACGCTTACCTAGATCAATATAGTTGATACCTGATTTATAAGGGCTTGGTCTCACAACAGCCCAAAGATGATCTTTAATATTTTTATGATCTCTTAACCATACAACCCGTAGTGGTGGATAACTAGGCTTAACAGCATGTATTTGTAGGAGTGTAATTTGATTCAAACTGTCAGGTTTCGATAAATGTAGTTCGGCATCTAAAATTTGGGAGCGTTGCGTGTCTACGCGCCAGTCTTTTGGCCCCATACGTAGCTCTGAACGTACGATAGCACCGCCAACGTGCTTTTCTGCTTTGAATGTCATATAACGCCCTTTTTCTAAAAAGAAGTAGGGTTTTGCTTTATCTTTAAAACCACCATAACCGATACGAATTTTATCGGTAGGATGTTGTAATTTAACTTTATTTAATACATCTCTAAAGATAGGAAGCTTATAGGGAGAGTCATAGGCAAAGACATTCAGTGGCAATAAGCCAAGTAATGTCATTGCTATTACAAATAAAAGGGAAGTCCCATCTATGTTTGTTTTATTTCTCTTCATTCTATAAATCCTTAGTAAAAAATATAAGCCGATTGTTGGCTACATCTTAAAGAGCAGGTTTAGAAAAAAGGATTTTAAAGGATAGGAGGTGCTATTTTGGCGATAATAAAAAGGCAATGCTATAGAACATAGCATTGCCTCAAATTTACGTTTTATTATAAATTTGCGCTCCCATTTCAACAAATTCTACAGACTTTTCTTGCATTCCTTTTTTCAATGCATCAATTTCTGAAATCCCTTGTTCTGCGGCAAAATCACGTACTTCTTGGCTGATTTTCATCGAGCAGAAGTGTGGCCCGCACATGGAACAAAAGTGGGCTACTTTTGCGGCGGCTTTTGGCATGGTTTCGTCGTGATATTCACGCGCACGCTCTGGGTCTAAACCTAGGTTAAACTGGTCTTCCCAGCGGAATTCAAAGCGTGCTTTTGACATCGCATTGTCGCGTAATTGCGCCCCAGGAAATCCTTTGGCTAAATCGGCTGCTTGGGCTGAGATTTTATAAGTAATGATACCCACACGTACATCTTCTTTATTGGGTAAGCCTAAATGCTCTTTTGGGGTGACATAACAGAGCATGGATGTACCATACCAACCGATTTGTGCCGCGCCGATACCTGAGGTTATATGATCATAACCTGGTGCTATATCGGTCACGAGGGGGCCTAAGGTATAGAAAGGTGCTTCGTAACAATCTTCTAGTTCCTTGTCCATATTCTCTTTTATCATTTGCATCGGTACATGACCAGGGCCTTCGATCATCACTTGTACGTCATGCTCCCATGCGACTTTAGTTAACTCCCCTAAGGTTTCTAACTCGGCAAATTGCGCAGCATCGTTCGCATCGGCTAATGAACCAGGGCGCAAACCATCGCCTAATGAGAAGGATACGTCATAGGCTTTCATGATCTCACAGATGTCTTCAAAATGGGTGTAGATAAAGCTTTCTTCATGATGTGCTAGACACCATTTCGCCATAATAGAGCCACCACGAGAGACGATACCTGTCACACGGTCAGCAGTTAGTGGTACATATTTTAAGCGCACACCTGCATGAATAGTAAAGTAATCTACGCCCTGCTCTGCTTGCTCGATTAAGGTATCGCGGAATAATTCCCATGTGAGGTCTTCTGATTTTCCATTAACTTTTTCAAGTGCTTGGTACAAGGGGACTGTTCCAATCGGCACAGGTGAGTTACGCAAAATCCACTCGCGTGTTTCATGGATATTTTTACCTGTTGATAAGTCCATTAGGGTATCACCACCCCAACGTGCCGACCATGCCATCTTCTCAACTTCTTCTTCGATAGAGGAGGATACCGCTGAGTTACCGATATTCGTATTGATTTTTACACGGAAGTTACGCCCGATAATAACAGGCTCTAGCTCGGGGTGATTCACATTAGCGGGGATAATGGCGCGTCCCATGGCAATTTCTTCACGTACAAATTCTGGCGTTATTATGTCAGGAATACTTGCACCATAATTCTCTCCTGCGTGTTGTCGGAGTAGTTTCTCATAACGGGCGTCTTTGCGTAGTTCGTCTAGCTTTACATTTTCACGAATGGCGACATATTCCATTTCTGGCGTGATAATACCTTGGCGCGCGTAGTGCATTTGCGATATGTTTTTTCCTGCTTTAGCGCGACGCGGGGTACGAATATGCTCAAAACGTAGATTAGCTAATTCAGGATCATTTTGGCGTTGCAGACCAAATTCGGAGCTTGGACCTGCCAAAAATTCGGTGTCGTCACGCTCATTAATCCAAGCAGTACGCACGTCTGGAATCCCCTTCATTAAGTCTATTTCAATATCAGGGTCGGTAAATGGCCCCGAGGTATCATAAACAGGAATAGGAGGGTTTTCTTCTGCACCCATGCTATCGGACGTATCATCTTGCAGAATTTCACGCATTCCCACGCGAATATCTGGGCGTGAGCCTTCGACATAAATTTTGCGGGAATTAGAAAAGGGTTTGGTGACTTCTTCCGAGAGTTCGGCTGTTTTTTGTATAAAGGCTTCTGGTATTGCGTTCATGCTTTTTTATATCTCCATCGCCAAGGAATGAACGGATGGATAGAGCTATAAAATCCAAGCATTCCCTTCGTCGGCATTATCCGTATCAGGTTAATAAGGGTATTTCTCAGCTCAAATCTCTAAAAAGATCAAGCACCCCCAGCTCGCTGTAGACTGTAGCACAGTTTGTATGAGTATCAATAATTGCAACTAATTTAATTCTCTTCTTACTCTTTTCACCCTTTATCTATTGACTGCTTTATTAAAGATGCTCAGAATCAATAGGCATATACATACCATCAATAAGGATAGCTCATGACACTAGACACCAAATTATTCGAGCAACTCGCTTCTTTCACCGAAATATCGGGGCTTGCTGTCAGTCAGACTAATGATGGACAACTAATGGAATCCTCCATAAGCGATAAACAGATAGAAGCATTCATTTCACTTCTCTCCACTAAAAGTAACTCTCTTGCCAATGATCTTGATGCTAACGAGCTACATAAAGTGATCTTAAAAGCGTCTCAGGGAGATCATTTTAGTTTTTACCTAAAAGATAATCAGATGCTCAGTGTGCAATCGGAAGCATATTCACCTATAGTGGCACTTAGCCAACAGATTAAAGCACTACTTTAGTATAAATCAGACGACTTCAATGCAAACGATTATTAGCGATATTACTATTTTAAGGGGCATCCATCATGCCTGTTTCTATAAGGAGGGCAAGGTACTCGCCACAACCTTTCCTGCTGAGAGACAGAATGCTATAGCTTTAAGCTGTGAAACCATTCATAAGCTCTTCTCAACATTAGGTGATCGCCAAAAGTCGCATAATGAACTTTATTTCTACCTTGATGATTTTCTTATTATTGCCTATCGTATTGATGAGAATACTCTTGTTGTTTTATCAACAGATACGAATGCGAATCATGCACTGGCTCAAATGGGGGTAAAATCTGCTATTGCAAAAATCGAAAAACTTCCTCCCGTCGTTGCACCACAAAACATGCAAACCTCTATAAAAAAGAAGCCAGAGAAACTCGTTGTATCCATGAGCACAACAGAACATATTATTATTAAACCCATACCAAACACGCTGTTCACACAACTAAAAGAACTTTTGATAGACTACCTTGGTCCGGCGGCTACTTTTATTTTTAAAGATCATTACACGCAGTGGAGCAAAACACATAGCGTATCAATGGAAAATATCACCGTGCTTATCAATATGCTTGTCACAGAATTGGACTCAGATGATGAACGTGCTGATTTTCTAAAAAAAGCCAAGAATCTACTTAATATAGGAATATTTTAGGACGAAGAATCTACTAACTGATGTTATGCAGTGGTGATTTTTCATTTTCACCGCAAGGTTTTCGTAGCCGACTAAGCTTTTGTTGATTTGCGAAGCATCTTAACGGCTACGAGTTCGTTTCTTTTGCGTCGCCAGTCGATCCGAACCAAAGAAAAGGCGACCCAGCTACCCGCTTCTTCCTGCGCTTCACAAGTAAAAATGGGCAGGGCAAAAACTCGCTACGCTCAAACAGCTTGCCCTGCTGATCCATTTTTACTTGCAAATGCTCGGCGCGGTTAGAATGGGAACTACTGCTTCGCACTCGCTATCGCATCGTGCTATTTGTG
>QOAQ01000023.1 GCA_003972955.1 Aquificaceae bacterium | reverse complement strand
AATATGGTGGCTGCACCTAGATTTGAACTAGGGACCCCATCATTATGAGTGATGTGCTCTAACCAACTGAGCTATGCAGCCATTTCAGTAGCAGTGCTTACTGAGGGTCGAGAATATATAGGCTGTTTAGTCGCCTGTCAACCCATAAACAAGATGATCTATACATTAAACCTAAAATGCACGACATCGCCTTCTGCTAAAATATAATCTTTACCTTCTAAGCGCCATTTTCCTGCGTCTTTTGCACCTTGTTCGCCGCCGTATTCGATAAAGTCTTCATAGGCTATGACTTCGGCGCGTATAAAACCACGTTCAAAGTCTGTGTGTATACGACCTGCGCCATTGGGTGCGGTTGCGCCTTTGTGTACTGTCCATGCGCGCACTTCTTTTACGCCTGCGGTAAAGAATGTTTGCAGGCTCAGTAAGTTATAACCAGAACGAATCACTCGGTTTAAGCCTGGCTCTTCTAAGCCTAAGTCTTCTAGGAATTCATCACGCTCTTCGTCTTCTAATAAAGACATTTCCGCTTCCATAGAGGCACAAACGGCAACCACTTCTGCATTTTCTTTTGCAGCAATTTCTTTTACTTGCTCAAGATAGGCATTATCTTCAAAACCATCTTCGGCAACATTAGCAACAAATAAGATGGGTTTGATAGAGATGAGATGTAATTCTCTTACTAATAGCTTTTCATCATCGCTTAGTTCAAATGAGCGAGCGGAGAGACCTTCACCAAGATGCTCGTAAATACGCTCGTATAAGTCTAGTTGCGCTATCGCTTCTTTGTTGCCTGAGCGTGCAGTACGCATGACACGTTTTATGGCTTTTTCGACAGCATCTAAGTCCGCTAGTGCTAATTCGGTATTGATGGTTTCTATGTCGGATACTGGATCAATTTTTCCATCGACATGCACAACGTCATCATCATCAAAACAACGCACGACTTGCGCGATAGCATCTGTCTCGCGGATATGTGCGAGAAACTGGTTTCCTAGCCCTTCACCTTTAGAGGCGCCTGCTACGAGACCTGCAATGTCTACAAATTCCATTGTTGTAGGTAGTGTGCGCTCTGGCTTGACGATTTCGGCGAGTGCATCCATGCGTAAGTCAGGAACGGGGACAATGCCTACGTTCGGCTCTATGGTACAAAATGGATAGTTCTCAGCTTGAATGCCTGCTTTTGTCAGTGCATTAAAAAGTGTTGATTTTCCTACATTGGGTAAACCAACTATTCCACATTTAAAACCCATAATTTTTTCTTCCTAATTTTGTGGATCAGTATGCAAGCTATTCATCACTTTTTGCATATCGCCATCTAATATCATTTTAATATCGTCTGCGGCACGGTCTATGCCACGTAAGATTTCTATTTCATCATTTTTGCTAGGCTGAGAGAGAACATAATCAACGACTTTATTGCGATCACCAGGATGCCCGATGCCAATGCGTAAACGCCAGTATTCTTTGCTTATATGGGCATGTAAATCACGTAAGCCATTATGCCCGCCATGACCGCCACTTGCTTTCAAACGCATACAGCCCGCGTCTATATCTAGCTCGTCGTGTGCTACTAATATATTTTCAACGGGAATTTTATAAAAAGAGGCGAGTTGTCTTGCGGCTAAACCACTCTTATTCATAAAAGTAGTTGGTTTTAATAGCCAAACGGTGTGACCTTCGATATTGGCTTTGCTGACTGCACCAGAAAAACGACTTTCTAATTTAAAGGTGGCAGAGTAACGTCTTGCTAGCTCATCAACAAACCAGAAACCTGCATTATGACGCGTTTTTTCGTATTTGTTGCCAGGGTTACCTAATCCAACAATTAACTGTATGGCAGTTTTAGCCATAATATTTCCCACTTTGTAAATTGAGGTCTGAAATTTCTAGATTTCTCATAAAAGAAAGCCCCAAATATAAGTATTTAGGGCTTTCTGAGGACTTTACTATAGCAAACAGTAATTACGCCCAACAATCTTGATGATAGTGATTATTACATTTTCCACTTAGTTAAAGAAGAACGATTAAAACTCAGTTGATATATCCGCACCCTTCACTTCACTTCGCCTGTACTGAGCAAAGTTGAAGTGAAGGGTGCGGATAGTTTACTATTGTTTAGCCAGTCCTCATGTAGATGGGAAATGTAATACTATTTAGTAAATAGCAACTACCGCTAAGTTATGCTCTTCACCATGACTTAGCTGTGTAGAGACAACACCTTCTGGGAATTTAACTTCAGACAAGTGAATAGACTGACCTCTTTCTAGCTTGCTCAGATCAACATCAATATATTCTGGAATATCTTTTGGTAAACAAGAAACTTCCACATCAACTAATAGACGGTTTACATTACCACCTTCTAATTTAACGCCAGGTGCTTCTTCTTCATTAATGAAGTGGAGTGAAACAACGACTTTGATTTCTTCATCGTCTGTTACACGTTGTAAGTCTGCATGTAGAACGAAAGGCTTTGCTGGGTGACGTTGTAAGTCACGAAGCACGACTACTTCTTTTGTTCCATTTACATCAAGTGTAATGAGTGCTGAGTAAAACGCTTCATCCAATAAGTTACGATCTAATTCATTTTTCTTTAATGAAATAGAAACAGGGTCACTAGACCCACCGTATATAATGGCTGGGACTAAATTTTCACGACGTAGGCGGCGGCTCGCTCCTTTCCCTAAATCGTCACGTGAAATAGCGGTCAAACTGTAAGTGTTTGCCATGAGTATTCTCCAAAATTAACGAAACATTTATGTTTCAAAATAAGCAGCTTCCGCGACCAGAATCTGCAAAAAAACACCTCATTAAATGAGGCTTACGACAATAATATCTAAAGTTTAGATATATAGACATTCACTTAAATAACGTCCCTTCGACTCCGCTCAGGGAGCTAGCACCCTGAGCGGAGTCGAAGGGAATGGAAATTTAATATATGAAAGACTATAGTTAAAACTCACTATCAGAAAACAAATCACTGATAGATTCTTCTCTGTTAATACGTTCAATAGATTCCGATAACACTTTAGCAACAGATAGTTGACGTATTTTAGAGCATTTTTCTGCTTCTGCGCTCAATGGAATCGTATCGGTAACAATAATCTCATCTAAATCAGAGTTATCTATATTTTCAATCGCTTTACCTGAAAAAACAGGATGCGTAGCATAAGCAACTACTTTAGTTGCACCGTGTTCTTTTAGCGCAGTTGCCGCATGGCAAAGCGTTCCTGCGGTATCAACTAAGTCATCAATCAGTACGCAGGTTTTATCCTTTACATCACCGATAATATGCATAACAGCAGATACATTCGGCTCTGGGCGGCGTTTATCAATAATCGCTAATTCAATATCGCCTAAAGCCTTCGCTAAAGCTCTGGCACGTACGACACCACCCACATCAGGGGATACTACGCACAAATTATTATATTGCTTCTCTTCGATATCCATTCCTAATACGCCAGAGGCATAAATATTATCGACAGGTAAATCAAAGAAGCCTTGAATTTGGTCAGAGTGCAGGTCTATCGTCAAAATACGGTCTACATGACTTGTCAGTAGCATGTCGGCAACTAATTTTGCAGAGATAGGTACACGGCGAGAGCGAACACGTCGGTCTTGACGCGCATAACCAAAGTAAGGGATAACGGCGGTAACACGACCTGCGGATGCACGATAAAGGGCATCGATCATAATCAACAACTCCATAAAGTTGTCGTTTGCTGGCGCACAGGTTGGTTGGATGACAAAGACATCACAACCACGAACGTTTTCCAGAATTTCAAGATGGACTTCGCCATCACTAAACTGGGATACGGTTGCTTTTCCTAAGGGAACACCGATATGATCGGCAACGGCCTGAGCAAGCTGTGGGTTTGCATTACCTGCAAATATCATCATCCTATCTACATCAGGCATGATTTGCTCTCGCGCTAAAATTAAAAAAATACAAGGGTGTTACAACAATGAAAGCACCCTGAAAGTAAAAAGGAAGTCACAAGGACTTCCTAATATAAATATGGCTGGGTCGGTAGGGATCGAACCTACGAATAACGGGATCAAAACCCGGTGCCTTGCCGCTTGGCGACGACCCAATAGTTGTTTTACACGTTTTTCTCAAGACTAGTATATAAAGGAGATTTATTTAACCCTTTTGCGACAAATCCTTGCCAGCGAGAAGGTAACTCATTTAGTACACTTTGGGCAACATTTTTATTCGGAAATTTTGCAAAAAGACAACTTCCACTTCCTGTTAATCTAGCGGGTGAATATGCCGACAGCCAGTTAAGTGCTTCGTCAACTTCGGGAGAAAGTTTTCTCACCTCTGATTCGAGCACATTAACACCGTGCCCCTCTAGAAAGTGCGCTATTGTGATGGGTTGGCAGTCACGTGTCAATCCCTCTTGGCGAAAAATTTTAACTGTCGAAATAGAGTCATTTGGACGTACGACAATATACCAACTTTCAGCAGGTTCTATTGGCGTTAACTGTTCACCCACTCCTTCGGCCCATGCTGCAAAACCTTTCACAAAAACAGGCACATCTGCACCTAATTGCAAACCCAA
>QOAQ01000124.1 GCA_003972955.1 Aquificaceae bacterium | reverse complement strand
TGAACAGGGTCAAGATGTGATAAATCATTCGCAATAATGCCTTGCTTAAAATTTTCTGCGGTTATTTTAGTTGTCTGCCAACCCCTTAATTGCGCGACTTCACGCAACAAGAAAGGCGCTGCTGCAATTGCTTTTCGCCCTAATGGACCGCTTGCAGAGAATTTCTTTTGCTTATTTCTTTTTTTCATTTTCTATCTTCCTAAGGTGAGTCCCGCGTTTCGTACCTCAACGCAGACTACATTTATAGTTCCGATTACACTGATAAGATTAATCATCCCAAATGGCTATTTTCTAAAAAGTAGCGCAATTTATTTAACCACTCACCTTAGCCTTCTCCTCCCGATACTCTTCAATACTCAAATTCCGTAACATCGAAAACTTCCCTTCACGATTATGCACAAAATGTACGGCATTTATATAGTCTTCAATTACATGGATTTTTTGCAAAGGCGTTACGATCAGTAATTGTAAATTGAGTTTACGAAATAGCTCTAAGGCATAGCGGGTTGATTCATCGGAGCCTTTGCCGAAGGCTTCGTCAATGACGACAAAGCGGAAGGAGCGGGCGCTGTTGTCGGCGGATTCTAAGCCAAATTGATAGGCGAGTGCTGAGGCTAAAATGGTATACGCGAGTTTCTCTTTTTGTCCGCCTGATTTACCTGCGGAGTCGCTATAGAATTCTTTTTCTTCGTCGTTTTCACGCCAGCGTTCACTGGCGGAGAAGTTGTACCAGTTGCGGACATCGGTGACTTTACGCATCCAACGGCGGTCTTGTTCTACTTGTCCCTCGCGCCCTTTAAAGCGTTCCATAATACTTTTCACTTGTAAGAAGCGGTCTTCGGTATACAAGTCGTCGCTTTCTAAGGTATTGCTTAAAATCACTTTTAATTCACTACGAAAATCACGCACATCGACATCTAAGGCGAGGTTGGCTAATAGAGTGATATACGTGCCTGTGCTGTATTCAATTTGTTGTAGTGATTGATTGATGGCGCTGATTTTATCTTCTATCTGACGACGCTCTTTTTCGAGCTGGCTTTGGAACATTACCACGCCTTGAATGGTTTGTTCATTAAGCATTTTCTTGAAGGTGGCTTCATGGCGTGGCAAATCTTCCGACTGCAATACCTCCAGCATTTGCACGTATTCACGTCCACCATCGATACGTGCATCGACTTCCGATGTTTCGGTCGGGTAATTGCGCTTATAGTCTTGCATTTGCTGCACGATACGCTGCGTAAGGGTGTTTAGTTTTGCGGTATTGTTGCCAATGGCAGTATTCATTGCCTCGCGCATTTCGCGCTGATTTTTATCCAGATTACGCAGATTAAAGACGGTATCGCCAAGTTCTTTTTCACGCCATTGCTGTAATAATGCTTGATGCTTTTCCATGACGGCATCGTTTATTTCACTGACTAATCCTTGCGCGCTCTGCAAATCATCCTGTGCGTTTTGTAATTTAGAGGCTAAATTCCCCTGCTCTGTAAAGCCTTGCTTTTCTTTTTGCTCCTGCTGTTTGCGTTCGTCTATCGCTTGTTGTAGGAGCATTTGCAGTTTTTGTAGCACATCGGAGCTATCTTCAATGTCTTTTTTCTCTTCATGTAAACGCTCGATAGCCAGCGTCGGGCTTTGCCAGTCAATTTCGCTAAACTGCTTTATTTTTTGTAAATCGTGCAAGGCATTGGCTTTCGTGCGTAGTATGCGTTGCTGTAGCTCTACGCTCGCCACTTGCATAGCGAGTGCCTGAATCTGTTGCTCCACACTTTTTGCCTGACTTTCTAATACTTTCAGTTTTTCTAGGTTACTCCAGCCTAAAATATAACGGCTACGGTCATGGATATTATAGCGATCATCCTTTTCGTGGCGCTGTCTGCCTGCTTTTATTTGTCCATTTTGCGTAATGGCATAGGGATGACGGCGAAAATCCTCCATATCTTTCGCGCAGTGATAATTAAAACGCTGTGCCAGTGAGTTTTCTAACCAATCGTAAAATTCACTGTCAGGTTTAATGCGAACCTTTTCTGCCAACGAATCACTTGCCAGTGTGACGGGTTTTAATGTCTGCTTATCATCAATGCGAAAATACACCAAACGCCCTTTGAGATGTGTTTGCTCGACGTATTGACTGACCCGCTTATACAAACGCTCAGGGACTAATAAACTCAAACCATAATTATGTAACACGCGCTCGATTGCGCCCTCCCACTCGACGTGTTGCTCATCGACTTGTAATAATTCACCAATAAAAGGAAGTTCTGCTTCTTGCAGGTTTAAGGTGTCTAATAAACCTTGGCGAATAGAGAGATTACGCAGTGGAATATTTGATTTACGCTGTTTTAAGGATTCGATTTCCTCTTGCAGTTTTTCGTGATCTTGGCGTTGCACGCTGAGCTGAATGGCGTTTTTATCACGTTGCTGTTGCAATAAGGTTTCTTTTGCTTCGACCTTTTTATTGAGCAGATCGAGCTGTTGTTTGTTTTGATAAAACTGTGTTTCATCTAATTGATTGGATAACTCTAAAGGCTGACAGGCTTTGTCGTAATCGGCATATTGACGTTTACAGCGTTCTACCTCACGCTGTAATTGTTGTACCTCGCGCTCAATTTCTCGCAAGCGTCGTCCGCCTTTGTCTTCTATCGTCAAGCGTAAATCGCTTTCTTTATGACGTAGATTTTCAATATTTTTGCTGATTTTTTCGAGCTGATGAATCAACTTCTGGCTTTGTTGTTCTAGTTTTTCAATTTGTGTCTGCAATAACTCAGTCTGAAAGCGTGCGAACCAACTACCTAGCGCACTTCGCGCATTGCGTAAGGCTTCGATACTCACTTGTAATGTCTCAAACTTACTCAGTCCTGCCACTAAGGGGGTGAGTTGCTCAATTTGCTTGCGTGCTTTGAGTACTGCCTCATGTAAGCGGTTAAGGTTATCAAAGCCACGTAATAAATTATCGAGTTGAGTTTCAACATTGGTTTTTTCGAGCATGTGCAAGCGCACAAATTCGGTTAAATTACCCACCGATTTCATCGAGACGGTTTGATAAAATAAATCTAAGGCTTGCTCCGACTGAATACCAAAATGACGACGAAATAAAGTAGAGTATTCCCGAAACGTGGTACTAATCTGTACTGTTGCGCGTGCTCGTAAGCGTCTTTTGAGCGTATTAATATCTGCAAAATTACTAAAGTGTTGCTTGATATTTAACGGCTTTTCAGAGGTCAGATAAAAACGCTCAGGGTTTTGATTGCCTTCTTTTAGCCAAAACACCTGTGCCAGTGTCATGCCTTGTTGAATATCGGCATTATAAAACCATGCCAGTAAAACAGTGTAGGCAGTTTCATCACGTAAGGTCACGGCTTTAGAGGTTTGTGTTAGCTCACTCTTTTCACTTTTATACGCACCACGCACATAGGAGTTTAAATTACGCTCTTTTGACTCTGCCCCTGCGGCTTTATTAAAAGTAATTTTTTGTGCGGGGACGAGCAAAGTTGTCATCGCATCGACAACGGTTGACTTTCCTGAGCCAATATCACCCGTTAACAGTGAGTTATTCCCTTCTGGATTAATTTGCCACACGCTTTCATGGAAGGTTCCCCAGTTATATAGCTCCATACGGTGTAAACGAAAGCCTGTCGGAGCTTGGGAAGAAAGGTCTAATTGCGCTTGTTTTGTCATTGTATTTTAATTTTATTTAAGAGGTATTTGCGGTTGTTCTACTGCTCTAAGGTTTCTGCATGGACTTGATAACTGTCTAAATGTGCTTGAAACTCATCTAACCATTGCGCGTCCACAAAGGCTTTTAAAATACGACGAATTTCTAAGGTATTACCATCACTTTGTGTTAGTTTGCGTAAAAAACCATAGTCAATGGCACGGTTAATCGCGGTGTTAATCTGGTCATTTAAACGTGCTTCATTTTTTTGTTCTGGCATAAACAATAACATCATATCGATGATTTGCTCACGACTGAGAATCACACGGGTTGCGCCTCCCATTGCATCTTCTTCCGCAAGGCGTTTACGCAACATCACCAACAATAAACTCACGGGAAACGTAAGGCTACGTTGCGGAATAAGACGCGGCACATTGAGCTGATCGCTATTGTCGTCATCATTAACTTGCTGTTTTAAAAAGGCATAACCTTCGGACTCATCTAAATACAACTCTAAACCAATCACACGAAAATAATCACGTACTGCGGTTTGTAGTTGTAATAAAGATAGCCACAACTTAGCGTGACGGTCTTCGTAGATAACACCTTTTAAGAGTTGCACTAAAATGGCAGGCAATTCGTTATCTTGTTTTTGTAGGATAGTTTCTTCTGACATGATTATGCTTCTTCTCAGTCGGGATAATGTTGTGGGGCTTTTTATTGCTCATTTTTTTATCGACTAAATATAATTTTAGGTATTTGCGCCACGCGCTTCGATAGTTTTAATAACTCATGCTCTGTGGCTGTGCTGTGTTCTTTATTAAACACTAACTCCTCCGTCACACTATCGTCAATAACGGTATGTTTACGCTGTGTCGCAATATTCAAATAAGCCACTAGCTCTGCTAAACCTTGTTTTAAGGGGTGGATTTCCA
>QOAQ01000085.1 GCA_003972955.1 Aquificaceae bacterium | reverse complement strand
GATGGATACAGCGAGTCAGAAAGCGGTTAGCCACTAGGCGCACTTTGCAGGGAATGGTCACTCCCTTCTCAAAAAGTGCAACAACGTGGATGACCGCTTTCTGGCTCGCCCGAAGGGAGCAACCCAAAGCGTCCAATACGGCGTTATAGGTCTTGCTAAGGGAATAACCATTGCCTGCGACCCATGCCTTGTCTTGAACGCTTTGGATTGCTCTGTACCCATCAATACAATGTTGCTGGAGTACTAGCCTATTCTATCTTTGGATGACGTTATGAGTTTTCACACTGGCATACTTTATTCGCTCCCTGCTTTTATCTTGTGGTTAAGTTATTACCTTGTTTTATATTACCGTGTTAAACATGCGCCATTGTCTACCACGATCGGCACGTATAATGCGACACGTACTGCGTGGACGATTGGGGTGATGAAAAATAATTTGGATATTTTGGCGGTGCAAACACTGCGAAATTGGTCACTTTCAGCAACCTTTTTGGCATCTACTGGCTCACTTCTGGCTCTAGCTACTTTAAATTTTTTGCTTGATCCTGAAGCGTTAGCCACGATTGCCTTGCGTCATAATACCTCTGGTTTATCCGATACGATTCAGGTGGATTTTTTTCGCGCTAAAGTCTTGTTATTGATGATTGTGATGTTTTTTTCCTTTTTTAATTTCACCTTGTCGATACGTTATTACAATAAAGCAGGGTTTATTTTGTGCATTCGTGAGTCAAATATCATAAAAAATCATCAGCAATACGCGGTGCGAACGGTGTTTAATGGTGCCTTGCATTATATGTTGGGTATGCGGAGTTATTATCTCACTGTGCCGTTGGTGTTGTGGTTGCTAGGGAATGCTTGGCTGTATGTTGGGATGTTGCTGTTGATATTGGTACAGTTTCGGACAGATTATCGACCTTAATGAATCAAATAATTTGCAGTCATTATAAGACAATGTAATAGTGCTCATCTATGATTTTTTGCTTTATCATCGCACCCTGCACTTCGCCTGTACTGAGCGAAGTCGAAGTGAAGCTACTGGTAATAGAATAAAAATCATAGATTTAATCCACTCCCCTATTCTATCTCTAGGAAACCCGCTATGAATGCACCGTTAAAAAAACCACCTCAATTTTCAGCCAGCGAATTTGCGAATCGTCGCGATCATCTGTTAAGTATGGTGGGTAGTGGTGCGATTGCGATTGTACCTTCGTCTTCCTTAAAAATTCGTAACCGCGATGCGGAGTTTCCTTTTCGTCAAGAAAGTGATTTTCTTTATCTCACTAATTTTAATGAGCCTGAGGCGGTTGCGGTGTTTGTGCCTGAACGCAAGGAGGGGGAATTTTTATTATTTTGTCGTGAGAAGGATGAAAAAACCGAGCGTTGGACGGGGCGCATGGCGGGCTTAGAAGGCGCAGAGGAATTGTATGGGGCAGATGATGCGTTCCCTATCGATGACATCGACGATATTTTACCGGGGCTTATGGAGAATCGTACCGCGGTGCATTACAGCATGGGGGCAGATACGGTTTTTGATCAGCGAGTTATGTCGTGGGTGAATAGTTTGCGTCATAAAGTACGCAATGGCATTAAAGCACCGCATGAGTTTATCTCGCTCGATTTGATTTTGCATGATATGCGTTTGTATAAGTCGAAAATGGAGCAACGCTGTATGCGTCATGCGGCAAGAACGGCTATTTTAGCACATCAACGCGCGATGAAATTATGCCGTGCGGGGATATATGAATATCAAATTGAAGCGGAGGTTTTGCACGAATTTCGTTCTGCGGGTATGGAGCCTGCTTATACCTCTATTGTCGGTGGCGGGGAGAATGGTTGCATCTTACATTACATTGATAATAATGCGGTATTGCAAGATGGTGATTTATTGTTAATCGATGCAGGTTCGGAGTATCAAGGTTATGCCAGTGATATTACCCGCACTTACCCTGTTAATGGCGTATTTAGCGAGCCACAGCGCTTATTGTATCAACTGGTTTTAGACGCGCAAACCGCCGCTATCGAACAAGCAAAACCGGGCAATACATGGAATCAACCGCATGAAGCCGCCGTGAATGTGCTGGCATCAGGCTTATTGGAATTAGGATTACTCAGTGGCGATATTGACGACATTATAAAAGAAGAGACTTATAAACAATTTTATATGCACAAAACAGGTCACTGGCTAGGGCTTGATGTGCATGATGTGGGGGACTATAAAGTAGACGATCAATGGCGTTTACTAGAAACTGGCATGGTACTAACGGTAGAACCTGGTCTGTATATATCGCCCGCTGATAATATCGATAAAAAATGGTGGAATATCGGTATTCGTATTGAAGATGATGTGTTGATTACGCGTAACGGGAATGAGGTTTTGACAGATGGGCTGTTGAAGGAAGTGGATGAGATTGAGCGGTTTATGGGAGAGTGATTTGTTTTTGGGTGAATACTATCGATTCACCCAGTTCTCAACCATCAAACCTTCTACGCGTTCAAATTCTTTCACATTATTAGTGACAACTGGAATATTTAGACTCAAGGCATGAGCTGCTATCATCATATCCATAGCGCCTATCACTTGCCCTTTTCGCTCCAACCTTGCACGTATTTCCCCATAAATAACTGAGCTTGCTTCATTGTAACTCAGTACCTCAATAGGCATTAAAAACTCATTTAAGGCATTGGTATTTTCTACTACTCGCTGACTTTTTGATGCTCCATAGTACAGTTCTGATGTTGAAACTGAAGATATAGCGATATCCCCAACCTCTAAAGCTAGAAAACGCTCGATGACTTCTCTAGGTTTACGTTTGATAATATAAATACAGATATTCGTATCAAGCAGATATTTCATTACTCGAACAACCCTTCTCTTTCTTGCAATTCAGGCTGATTTCTTTCGCTCATAAAATCATCAGAGAATTTATCAAGGCTGTTCATTAAAGAATCCCATGAACTGCCTATCGGTATAAGCAAAATACAATTTCCTAGCTTTTTAATCTTAACGCGCTCGCCTTCAAACCTAAACTCTTTAGGTATTCGCACGGCTTGGCTTGAGCCATTTTTAAAAACACTGGCTGTCATCATAATTACGCCCTCTAAAAAATATATACTTTTAGTATATATAAAATTTAATCGTATTTCGAGCTATTCAAGAAAACTTTCGCGCAGCATCCAAGGTCAAGCCAAACCCCACACTGCCAAAAGAGTCACCTTCTACCATTTTGGCTTGAGGAAATAAACTCATTACATCTTGTCTTATTTTATGAATCTGTGAGCTTCCTCCTGTAAAGAAGACGACATTAATATCATTCATTTTTAACTGCGCATCATTCACTAATGATTGTAAGTATTCTTTGATGGTATTCAGGTCTTTACTAATCAATTGTTCAAAGGAGTCCTTTGTTAGATCCACTTTGAAGTTATCTTCAATAAAATCAAGATCTAAAAGCATGTGCTCACTTGAAGATAATTCTATTTTTGCAGACTCAACGTCTTGCAATAAACGATGCCCTTCTTGTTTTTCGACCAAAGAAATAAAGCGGCTTACTAATTTTTTATCATTAGAAAAGGCAAAGGTGCTTTTAATATCTGCAACTGTTTGTTTGGAATACAAGCTATTAATTTTATGCCATGTGCAAACATCATTATAATAAATATTGGATACGTTTATTGCCGTACCATTTACCGCATTGACGGTTGAATGCAAGCCAAAGTATGGCATAACATTATGATAATTAAGCAAACGATCAAAATCAGTACCACCGATATGCACCCCTGAGGTTGATAGAATACGGGTTGATGCGCCTGTATTATTCGGCACTATATTAATAATCGTAAAATCGGATGTGCCCCCACCAATATCAACAACTAAAGCTATTTCTTCTTTCGTTGATATTTTCTCGTATGCCAACGCTGCCGCCACAGGCTCATATTGAAACTCGATATGCTTGAAGCCTTCCTTTATCGCTATATCTTTGAGGGTTTGTTCTGCCTGCGCATCAATACGGTCATCGGTATCATGGAATCTCACAGGCCGCCCTAAAACAACACTATCAATTTCATACCCTGCAAAAGACTCTGCGCGGTGTTTTAAATGACGAATAAAATAGCCAAGAATATCTGAAAATGGCTTCATTTCATTAAAAATGCGTGTCTTTTCATCCATAAGAGACGAACCTAAAACAGACTTAATGGATGTCATTAAACGCCCTTCCCCACCTTCCATATAGCGAGCAATGGCTTGTCTGCCTAAAATAATTTCTTTTTCATCATCATCAAGAAATATCGCGGAACGAAGTAGTTTTTTACCCTCATCAAAAGTCACCATATCGATGTTACTGTCTTTAAATATACCAACTGAAGAGTTACTTGTACCGAAATCTAAACCGCAGAACGTCATAATGCCCCCTATTTTTCAGCTATAGTCTTTCATATATTAAATTTCCATACCCTTCGACTCCGCTCAGGGGGCTTGCACCCTGAGCGGAGTCGAAGGGTAATTATTTAAGTGAATGTCTATAAAACTGAATTTTTATAAAACAACCGAGGGCATCCTTCATCACATGAAAAAACAGTTTACACTTTCTAGCAACAGTATAAATTAATAGACAATAGGAATCCGTAACCACTGATT
>QOAQ01000137.1 GCA_003972955.1 Aquificaceae bacterium | reverse complement strand
TTTTTTATATCTATTATTTTAGATTCTCCTATATCATGGTAAAAAGTAGCGATCATTACCATATATCATCAGAGTCTGCCTATGGATCATCATATAGAAAAAAATAGCCTTAGAGTTAAGCTTCAGCAACAACGAAAAAGTTTAAGTACAGCACAAAGAGACAGACTTTCTTACGATATTTGCCAACAAATAAGCACATCATCAATATTTCAATCAGCGCGACATATTGCTTTTTATACACCCGTTAAAGGAGAAGCTAACCCTTTATTTCTGCAAAAAAACACCAATAAAAATTTTTACCTCCCGTTATTATCATCACATAAAAAACATCATTTATTTTTTGTGAAAATAGATGATAAAACACTCTACAAAAATAATATTTATGGTATTCCAGAACCACTTTACCAAACGAAGGATATTATGCCGATAGAGAGGCTTGATTTAGTGATTATGCCGCTAGTCGCGATGGATAGAGAGGGTAATAGACTTGGTATGGGAGGAGGTTATTATGATCGTAGCTTTGCTTTTAAAAAGAATTTATTAGCTGACTCTAAACCAATTCTCATCGGCTTTGCTTATGACTTCCAGCTTGTTGATCGCTTAAATGCCGAAGAGTGGGATGTACCTTTAAACTATTTTGCAACAAATACAGAATTTGTCTGTATAAAATAATTTGACCATTACGCCTAAGACAATACTAAAACAGCCATAACCAAAAACAAGGCTTCTGTTACTTCAATAATAAGCCCTAAAATATCTCCCGTAATACCTTGTAAACGTACAATAGCCCAATGTCGTATGGCATAAACAAGTAAACTTAGTGCTACTAGCACATAAATATTTGTCACCAAAAAAACGATAATTGCGACGAGTAATAGAATAGTTGCTACCAACTCTGGGAATTTTTCTTTTTGTAATTCAAAGGCTAGTCCTTTTTCTTGAGAAATGGGGCTATAGGTCAATAAACCAATAGCCACTGCCCTTGCTATCATGGGAGCAAAAAGCAATGCCCATAAACTCAGATCACCGTTTAGTATGGATAATATAGCTGAATATTTAAAGAGTAAAACTAAGCATATACTCACAATACCCGCAGGGCCTGAAACAGAGTCCTTCATTATTTTTAGTGTGTTTTCGGCACTACCAAGTCCGCCGAGAAAACCATCTGCGGTATCTGCTAAACCATCAAGATGCAAAGCACCTGTTATTAACACCCACAGCATAACAATGATCACTGCGATAACAGAGAATGCAGTCTCATTTACAAAGCTAGTAAAGAGGTAAGTGAAAAATATTAAACATAGACCAAGACAAAAACCGATCAGGGGATAATAGAGTATCGACTGAGATAGCTCTTTTTCACTAATATCTGATATTTTTGGTGTGGGGATACGTGTTAAAAAAGTTTGTGCAATGAAAAAAGTCTTTGCAAAAGGAGACATGAAGTTTCAACCTAGAAGTATATTCTTATATTTATGAGTTCTAATATATTAGTTGATAATAGAAAAAATCCAAGTGCTTTTTATTTACTTAAAAAACGTTGGAGGGGAGGTGCTTTTTCCAGCACCTAAGGACAACCATGTGAAATCAACGTCCCCCATTCACCTGAGTTGTCTTGGAACATACGAATATTAGAAATACTGGCATGATCTACATTTAAGCGGAATAGGTTTTCCTCTTGCATACCGAGGATGTACATTAGAATAACGCGGATAACGCCTGCATGAGTAATTACTAAAATACGCTTACCTTCATGCTGTTCAATGATTTGTTTTAGGCTTTTTAAAACACGTGCACGAAAGTCATGAAAGTCTTCACCCTTAGGCGGTGTTTGTTTTGTTGGCGATGTCCACCAGCGCTTAAGAATTCCGTCATCATCTTTCATTAAGTCATCGCGCGAGCATCCTTCCCAATCACCGAAATCAATTTCTTCTAAATTTTCGATAATTTCACACTTAACACCTTCCTGATCTGCTAACGACTCAGCAAACTCAGCACAACGTAATAAAGGAGATGAAATAATAACATCCCAGTTAATATCATTTTGCAAGGCATCTTGCATCTGTGCCCAGCCTTCGTCGGTTAATTTATCATCGGTACTACCGCGGATAATTTCACCGCCCTCTACTTCGCCATGACGAAGTAGATCTATAATGGTTGTTTTTGGCATCATTAATCTATATATATTTGGTTAGCTAGAAACTTCTGCCTCAGCAAAAGTAGCCATATTATTATGTAAAGCAAGCGCATGTTTTATAACGGGAATAACCATTGCTGCACCACTTGCTTCGCCAAGACGCATTTCTAAATTAAGCAGTGGTTTCACCCCTAAAGCTGCTAATATTTTCGTGTGTCCTGATTCTGCGGAACAATGTGAAAAAATCATCCATTGCTCCACCCCTTTATTCATTTTTATTGCTAATAACGCTGCTGCTGTGGTGATAAATCCATCGACTAAAACGGGAATACCTAATTGTCCACAACGGATATAGGCAGCACTTAAAGCGGCTATTTCAAACCCGCCCATAACACGTAAAACAGTGAGTGGATTGGTGTCTTTTCCAAACGTGTTATTGTAACGCGCAAGTATTGATGTGATAACCTCTGCTTTATGCTTTATTCCTGCTTGATCTAAGCCTGTTCCAGCACCTGTCATTTCTGTAATACCCAGAAAACCCAGTAATTGACAACTCATTGCTGTGGCACTGGTGGTATTTGCAATCCCCATCTCACCACCAATAAATAACTGAGTATGACTTTCTTTGGCGCGTTCAGCCGCATCTTTGCCTACTTGTAATGCACGCTGTAACTGTTCGGCATCCATCGCATCATTTTTTGCAATATTTTGTGTTGCATTTGCCACGTTAGCATTTATGACATTATCTAGCTCAGGTAGCGACTTCACACCGACATCGATGATTTCTAAACTGGCTTTATTTTCCTTTGCTAAAACGCTAATAGCTGCGCCGCCGCAAACGAAGTTTTTAACCATTTCTCCAGTAACAACCTGAGGAAAAGCAGAAACACCTTCTTCTGCAACCCCATGATCTGCGGCAAAAATACTAATATGCACACGATCAAGCTCGGGCTTTATTGTACCCTGCCATGCTGAAAACTGCACTGCCAAAGTCTCTAGCATACCTAAAGATCCCGCAGGCTTGGTTAATATCGCTTGTCTTGCGTTTGCATCTTGACGAGCGACATTATCAATACTGTGAACTGGTTTTTTCAACCATTCTAGTGACATTAAATACTTCCTTTTAATACGAGAGGTAATCCCGCTATTGTCATTATGACGCGATCTGAAAGTTTAGCCATTTGTTGGTGTAGGCTACCTGATAAATCAATAAACTGGCGACTTAGTTGATTCATTGGCACAATACCTAGACCTGTTTCATTGCTCACAAAAATTAAGTCTGCCTTACAATTTTCCACACAGCTAAACAAATCATTGATCTCTGTTTGTCGTTGTTTTTCATCGCAGGTGTACAATAAATTACTCAGCCATAAAGTCAAACAGTCTATTAAAATCAAACGATTATTAAAAGATTCTTGTTGAATGACTTTTGCTAGTGCCGTTGGTTCTTCTACCGTTAGCCAATTTACATTTTGTTTTATACGACGTTGTTGGTGTAAAGAAATACGCTGCTCCATCTCGGTATCATGTGGCTGAGCGGTTGCAATATAAACTAATTCTTTAGCAGATTGAATCGCCATCGTTTCTGCAAATAAACTTTTTCCTGACTTTGCACCACCTAAAACTAAGGTATTCATCGCTCATTTCCACCAACAAAAAAGACGCTCTCTGCGCCTTTGTTAGGGACTATCAAAATGATCACTTTATTGATTATTTATACTCAACATCAATAATTTCATATTCACGTATACCGCTAGGTGCTTTTACCGTAGCAACATCGCCCTCTTCCTGTCCTATTAAAGCGCGTGCTATTGGAGATGAAACAGCGATACGATTTTTCTTAATATCCGCTTCTATATCACCAACAATCTGATAAATAACTTCTTCTTCTGTCTCAAGATCTTCCAATGTGACGGTTGCACCAAACACAACACGACCTTCCACACCAAGAGAGGCTACATCAATAATTTGTGCTAAAGCCAAGGCATTTTCTATCTCTTGAATACGACCTTCAGCAAAACTTTGTTGTTCACGAGCCGCATGATATTCGGCATTTTCTTTTAAATCACCATGTTCACGCGCTGTTGCTATATCTTGAATGATTCTAGGTCTAATGACAGTTTTAAGATTTACTAATTCTGCTTTTAACCTTTCTGCTCCCGCTGCTGTAATGGGTGCTCTTTTCATTTTCCCCTTCCTGTTCTTAAATATTTATTATCACTATTTTGGCATCCTTCATTTAGTTTTAAAGAATACCGCTATTTTTAACTGATGTTACGCAGTGGTTATTTTTCACTTTCACTGCAAGGTTTTCGTAGCCAACTCACCTTTTGTTCATTTACAAAGAATCTAATGGCTACGAGTTCATTTCTTTTGCGTCGCCAAAAGAAACGAACCAAAGAAAAGGCGACCCAGCTACCCGCTTTCTCCTGCGCTTCACAAGTAAAAATGGGCAGGGCAAAAACTCGCTGCGCTCAAACAGCTTGCCCTGCTGATCCATTTTTACTTGCAAATG
>QOAQ01000012.1 GCA_003972955.1 Aquificaceae bacterium | reverse complement strand
CTTCAATGGTCTGTTGTTGCTTTTCTGACTTTATCTTCAGGTAGTACAGCTTATTTTGAAGCGACTTCACTTGTTTCTGAGACGCTTTATATTTGAGCTTCCAGTTATCTCGGCTTTTTTTTAAAAATATAGCTAATTTACGCAGAGGAGTTTTATATTTCTTCATTGCTTGCGGTGTTTTTATTATTGATTTCGTGGAACAAAAGTTTACCTGTTATTTTAGAAAAGTGGGAGGGTTTTTCGGTGGTTTTCACCAGCCTAGAATGCAACTTACAACGCTCCAGCGTTGCGTTCTGAATGTTATTTTATTTTTATTCTATAATTTTAAACGATATTCAATAAAGGCATCGTCTCGTATGCCTTGTAGCCATGTCTCGTATCCATTTTTATTTTTCTTTTTTGCGAGTATTGATTTCGCTGATGCGCGCATTGAGGTTCTACTGGCATCAATTTTTTTACGTTCTAATACTTGGATAATGTGCCAGCCAAATTTGGTTTTAATGGGTTGGCTGATTGCTTTTAACGCTGCTGTTTTTACAACTGCGGCAAATTCAGGTACATAGAGTGTTGGTTTTGCCCAGCCTAGGTCGCCGCCGTTTACTGCGCTTCCTGTGTCTGCTGAGTTAGTTTTTGCGAGTGTTGCAAAGTCAGCGCCAGCTATGATTTTATTGCGTATGCTAATGGCTTTTTTCTGTCCTGCGTTGCTTGGGTTGCCAATAAGTATATGGCGGGTGTGGACTTGTTGTTCTAGTTGTTGCGAACCACCCCGTTTAGCAACTAATTTTAAAATATGAAAACCTTGGCTGTCATGTACAACGGGTGAGATTTCGTCGATACCCATTAGGCTTAAAGCGCGAGAGTAGGAGGCTGGGAGTTCTTTGTTTGCTTGCCAACCTAAGTCTTTTGTGGGGTAGTGCTTACTTGCGAAGCTTGCTTGGTTTAATAATTGTCTGCGTAGTGTTTCTGCTTGTTTTCTTGCGCTATTAAATTGCGCTACATTGATACCGTTGGGTGCGGGAATAAATATTTCTTGCAGTTGATATTGAGCGTCTTGATTGATAATGGATGCTTGAGAAAAAATCAGATCGTTTACTGCTTGTTCTGAGATGTTCGCGCGTTGCCCTGATTGGCGTTGCTTAAGTGCGTCAATGATCAGCCGTGCACGAATATCTTCACGAAAAGCACTGTACTCAATACCTTGGCGTTGCAGTGCTATACGAAAATCTCCGAGAGATAGCTTGTTTTGTTTGGCGATGCCTTCGATGGTGCGGTTTAGCATAACATCATCAATAATAATCCCTAGCTCTTTGCCGTATTGTGTTTGTACTTTGATGAGCACTAATTGTTCTAATGCTTGTTTGATAAGGGCTTTGTCTGTGCTATTTGGTAAGGCTGTTTTTAGGCGTTTCGCCCGTGCTAATACACTACTTAGCATGACCACGTCGTTATTAACCACTGCGGCAATTCGGTCTAATGGCTGTTCTGCGGCAATACTTAGCTGGCTTGCAAAGAATAGGCAACTAAGTAGTAAGGAGAATGATTTAACAAGAGAACGTATTTTTCTCTGTGTAAAAGAGCATAGTATTAATCTATTCATATCCATATATTTTATCTTCTAGCACAGTGTTTGCTTTGTGTCCTAGATTGCCTAATCCTTTTAGCTCAAATTGAAGAAAAATAGCGTCATCATAGGTGCTATTGTCTGAGGTTAAATATTTTCTACCAACAAGTCGTGTTTTTATACAGCAGTTTTGATACTCAATGCCTGCTAGTGTCTCTAAATTTCGGTTGTTCTTCAAGTCGTGATCAACTCGTCCGATAATTGATAGTTCTTTATTGATCGGGTAAGCAAAGGATGCACTGGCTTGTTTAAGCTCGTCGTTTAAGCTTCGATAAGCTACATTAGCAATTCTATTTTTATTGTCTTTATAGTTTATACGGGTTTCGGTTGCTGTCCATTTTTGTGTTTTAGGATCCCAAAATGATGAGGTCGAAAGTCGTACATTGTCATTTACTTTACCACTCAGCTCAAAAGCAAGTTCTGATTGTGCATTTGTTTGTATGGATTCACCTGGTAGCGTGACTTTTCTATCGGTAAAGTGAAAAATCTGACCTACGCTGAACTGCAATAGTTCCTTGCCCGTTTTTCTATTTTGTAGTCGAGACGTGACGGCTACGGTTAGTTGGTTACTGTCACCAATACGGTCTTTACCCGTATAACGGTTGGTAGAGAAAAGCTGTGTGCTGGTAGAAAAATCGGTTTTAGCAGTATCAAACACAGGAATATCATTTTGATCTCTAAATGGCGTGTAGGTATAGAACAAACGTGGCTCAAGTGTTTGTGTCAATTTGCCATCGCCTAGTGTTCTATCAAAAAATAGTCCTGCGTCTAAACTAAGCGTGGGTAGTGTTCGATTTTGCTCATTAC
This sequence comes from Aquificaceae bacterium, assembly GCA_003972955.1. GTDB lineage: Bacteria > Pseudomonadota > Gammaproteobacteria > Thiotrichales > Thiotrichaceae > JAGLBW01. Next base: position 2,278 of record QOAQ01000012.1, on the reverse strand, counting down.
CTGTGGGATTATTTTTTAGATTGTAATAGGTGTGGCGTAGCCCAACCGAGGGTTTAAAGTACCATGCATCTGTGCCAAATTTTTTGCTGGCTTTAATATTGACATCAAGCCTTACGCCTGTTGGTCCATCGCTTTTATCAAAGTTACTTAGCTCGGTATCCATAGAGATATTAATCTGCTTTGGTAATATTTTAGGCGCATAGTTAAACTTTATTTCAGGTAGTTTTGAATACGATGAGTCTGTTGAATCGAGTGTTTGATAGTCAATAGATGCTGCACTTAGTCGCCAGTTTCTACCTACTTTTACAACTTCAACACGACGCTCTAGAGCCGATGTGCTTGTGTCAGAGAGTGATTTTCTAAAATCATCAAAATAATTTTTATCAGAAACTCCCTCTGTTTTTATATTAAAACGTACAGAATCCGATATTTTTGAGCTGTGATTAATTTTAAAGTAATCACGTTGTTTATTATTTGATGCTCGATCTCTTGGTAATATTTCGTATTCCCATATACCCTGATGATACTTGCTTAAATAACGAAACTCAGTATCAATTTTTAAACCCCGCTTACTGAGATAAGAGGGCGTAACGGTTGCGTCATAATTGGGTGATAAGTTGAAATAATAAGGGGTGGAAATTGCAGTACCTGACTGCTCGGTTACACCTATTGAGGGGGTAAGAAACCCTGATTTACGTTGATTATTGAGAGAAAAGCTTAACCAAGGGAAGTAAAAAACAGGGGTGTTGCCAATCTTTAAGGTAACATTTTTTGCGCTACCAATCTGCTTGTGTTGATCGAGTTTGATATTGCCCGCGGCAAGATGCCAGCTATTCACGGAAGGAGGGCAGCTACTGTAAGTTGCATCATTTAATTCAAGTGTTTGGGCATTTTTTTGAATAACATGACGACTACGCCCATTGATACTAGAATTTTTTAGTTGGTAACGAACATTTTTTAGCTCACCACTTTGAGCGTTTGTTTGGTAATTAATGGAGTCACTGTTTAGCTGTATATTTTTATTGGAGAGGGCGACGTTGCCTTTTGCAATCACTCTATTGTCAGTGCCGTCAAAACTCGCTTTTGCAGCGTTTATAATGAGATCATTCTGTTGAATAATGACATTACCGACTAAACTAGAAACTCCGCTACGCTTAATCAAACCTGTGTCGGCTTCTAAATATACCGCATCTTTAGCAGGTTGATCTGTTACTTTGTTAATAGACGCAAGGGAAGGTATCGCGCAGACAGGAAACTGGCTTTCTGCTTGCACCTGTAGCACAAGCAAGATTAAGCCTGATAACAATCCAAATTTATAATTTATTATTTTCACCAGCTTATTATAAGACGTGTAGCAAACTATTTCAGGATAAAGTGAATGAATGGGCTGGATGTTGTTATTTTTTGTCTTCCTCTTTGACAATTTTTGCAGTGCAATTCGTTTGAATACTTTTTTCAGTTAGCAGTATCTTCTCTTCAAGCAGTTTTCCTGATAAAGGTATTTCTTTACCATTTTCGATCCATGTAACATTAGTATTTTTCGTTAATAGCGCTAATTTTTTTCTTTCTTTTGCACAAAATGTTAACTTTTGTTGTGATGGTTCTTTTAATGTAGATGATTCATCGTTGGTTTTTTTGTGCTCATTTTCTGTTTTTGTTTCAACCTTATTAGGGCTTGCTGTAGTCGCTTTACTAGAAAATATCAGTCCTTTTTCTAGGTCAAAACTCTTCTCACTTGGCTTTGGTGGCGCAGATGCATAATGTATTTGTCCTTTGTTATCCTTCCATTTGTATACTTGTGCTTCTGCAATAGCAGATAAAGCGCTGATGCTGATTGCAAGTGTTGTAATAATTGCGCGTTTCATAATGACACCTCGGTTTGCTTATTTTGTATAGATACCACTTTAATAGGTTAAATTTGGGGGAAGAGGCGATATCTAATCATTATTTTATTTTACACTTTCAATATAAATACACCCTTAATTACACGGGGTTAGGTGAAAGTGAAAAGGCATTATTGAGTAAGGTGAGTTATAACAATATTGTTTTCATCATAGATGTATCTTATAAGCCACTTGAAGTCTCTTTTTTTTACATTATATTAGACGGTCACACTACAGTTTCTAAGACTAGTACTCCAGCAACATTGTATTGATGGGTACAGAGCAATCCAAAGCGTTCAAGACAAGGCATGGGTCGCAGGCAATGGTAGCTCCCTTGGCAAGACCCATAACGCCGTATTGGACGCTTTGGGTTGCTCCCTTCGGGCGAGCCAGAA
>QOAQ01000078.1 GCA_003972955.1 Aquificaceae bacterium | reverse complement strand
ACTCCAACAACTAGTCATGCCCGTTATAAGCTTAGAAAAATGCCAATATTATTGGGATGATCTAACGAACAATATGATTTGCGCAGGTTCTGTTTCTCCTGAAAAAGATGCGTGTAGTGGAGATAGTGGAGGACCTTTAACTGCTAGACAAGATGGTGATATACGTTTAGCAGGTCTTGTTAGCTATGGTATGTCTTGCGATAGTCCCTACAGACATTCAATTGCAGTTTACACCCGAGTAAGCAATTTTTCAGGCTGGATAAAATCCTATACTGATAAAAAGTCGAGCATAAGTAGTGGAGGAGGTAGTTTCGTATGGACTCTCTTTCCATTGCTAGGCCTGCTATTACTAAGAAAGAAATATTATTTAACAAAAGGGATATAAAAATGAAAAGTATAATTTTCTTAATAATGGCAGTATTGTCATCACTGACCCTCTCATCCTGTGGAGGTGGTGAGGGAATAAAGCCTAGCAATAGTTCTCTAATAAATACAGATTGGAGATTGGTTTCTATAAACGGAGTAGTAGCTGATCTAAAGAAAAAAGTAACATTACGATTTGATGAAAAAAAAGCAAGTGGGTTTTCTGGATGTAACCGATATTTTTCAAAATATAATATAAACAAAAGCTCTATTCGTTTTCACTCAATAGGGAGTACTAGAATGTTATGTGGGAATCAGAACGCCATGAAAATTGAATCTCAACTGTTAAAAAATCTAACTGGTTCTACAACTTTTTATGTTAATAATAAAAAACAATTACTAATCGAAAGTTCTTCTGGATCATTGCTATTCAAAAGAAATAACTAAAATAAAAATACTTTTCTAAAAAAGTAGCTTTATAATACTTCCCTTAATTTTTGGGGAAGTAATTTTAAAACTAGCATTTATATTTATTGCTCGCCTTTTCATATTTACCACTCCTCTCCCTTTTGTACTATTTTCTGGTATTCCACAACCATTATCAGCAACTTCCACCACTGAGTATGTTTTACCTTCTTTTTCTTCTTCATATGTTGAGATAGTTAACACAGTCGCGCCGCTATGCTTAACCACATTAGTAATCGCCTCTTGAATAATCCGCATGATATTTAATGAATTTTCAGGACCAAATTCTTCTAGCAATGGTAATTCTTGGACTTTCCAGATGAGTTTAATATCAGCTTTTTCTAATAAGCTACCTAAGCGCATTCTTAATGTGCCTAAAATAGTGGTGATGTCTTGAGAGTCTCCATCTAAAGAATCAATGACTAAGCGTAAGTCTTGTAATGCTAATTGTAAGTTGTCTTTTATATCGTCCTTTGTTAAATCAGGGCTATCAATCGCCGCTAATGTAGTCGCTAATTGCCCTCCTATACCGTCGTGTATATCACGCATTATACGTTCTCGTTCTTCATTGAGAATTTGTTGTTCTTGGAGTTTTTGTGTCTTTTTGTATTCTGACTCTAATTGTTGCTGTTTCTTTTTTACTTGCCATTTTAATTGGTCATTGTAGTTTTCAACTATTTTCAGATTTTCAATAAATCGCCTGATTAATAAAGAGCTAATGACTGAAACAATTAATATTGCAGAGAAATAAAGTAAATAGGGGGAGCTGGGCAATATAATGGCGTTTACTGCTAACAAGTCATGCATTCCAAACAAGAGCATTATAAATCCTGTCATGAGCATAAGTAATACTGTTTGATCTCTTGTTTTTTTAAAGTTAGTTAGCATAAAAAAGAATACATAAATGCCAGAAGTGGCCACAAAAAGTAACCATACTTTATAGCCATAAAAGGTTATCCAAGTGATATCTTGATATAAGAAAGGTAAAGAAAACAGGCAACCTAAAAGAAAAATAAGACGATCTGTTTTTTTATTATAGTGAAGCAAATAACGATGTATAAAGAGGATGAAGCTAATAATGCTCCAGCCTATTGCCAGTATTGTAATCGTTTCCCAAAGTGTATTACTAAAAGGCACTTTTTTTATAAATAGCTTCAAGTCATGTGTAGCCCACAGTATTTCGGCTAAAAAATACCAAAAATAATAGGTCTCCTCCCTTCTTAAAAACCAAAACAACAATGTAAATAAAGCTGTCAACACTAATCCAATCGTAATAACAATTACGAGCGTTACTTTTAGTATTTCTTGTTTTTCATAGATAGGGGTAATTGTTTTTTCATCGCCTAAGTAGACTTTGCTGAGATAAGTCCATATAGGTAGCCCTCCTTTTATGTGTATAAAAAGCGTATTACCTTTATCTTTAAGTTGCTTCTTATCTAAATAAAAAACCAAGGGATGGTGTGTATTTTTGCTTGCAGTCTCATCTATTCGACCACCATTCCCTAGCCATTGATGATTAATATATACCTCAATATTCGTTGAAAGCTTAGGAACATAAAGAGCAAGTTTATCTTTTAAATTTGGTAGCAATACGTCAGGAACAGGAAGAATATACCACCCTTCTCTTACATCCAATTTCTTGGCGGTATACATATCAGGGAGAGTAATAGATACCTTTTCGCCTTCTTTTATAGAGGAAGGTGTCGGGGCATTAGATGCAATAAAGAGACCTTGTGAGATTTCTGTATTGTGAGGAGGATTTTCATTCAGGCTATAAGAAACATAGACAACAGAACAAATAAAGAGCAGATAAATAAGCAACCAAACCTTAATATTTTTAACTTGGGATGATTGCTTTACTACCATGCTATTCACTCATTTTATAGAATACCCATAGTATAGGCTTCATATAAAGCTTCTGCGCGTGAGTTAACGGATAATTTTTTATAAATATTACGCACATGGGTTGCCACGGTATGATAAGAGATATTCTCCATTTCTGAGATTTCTTTACAGCTATATCCTTTGGATATTTTTTTTAAAATATCAATTTCTCGATTGGTTAATTTTATTTTAATAACATCAGGTGTTGTATTTTTTACCCTTTCTTCTTGATGATATTTTAGAAGGTGGCGTGCAATACTTGGGCTGATAGGCGAGCCTCCTTTAAGCATTTGCATAATAGAGGTTTCGATTTTTTGATGCTCTTCATCTTTTAGCAAATACCCCATTGCCCCTGCTGATATAGCACTAAGAATATGCTTTTCATCTCCAAAGACAGAAATCACAATTACATTGGTTGATAAACCTTGGTCGCGAATAAACTTAATAAGCTCAATACCACTACCGTCAGGAAGCCCTAAATCTAATAGCAAAATATTGGAGGGGTGATTTATTAGGTTCTCTAACCCTTCACTAAGGGTGCTGCATGTAAACCCTAAGGAAAACTCATCACTTTTTTCTAAAATATGACTAAAACGCTGCAACACTATTAGGTCATCTTCAACAATTGATACTGTCGCCTTAAAATTAGCATTATCTTTGTTATCACAACTATTGATAGCTTTCTCCTTGTCGCTTATATCTATTTAAAAGTATCTAAATAGTACTGAGTTTATATTATGATTCTAACATTATTTGAACAACCCGCTCATCCATACACGAGCGCATAAATTTATTCATATCGGACTGATTATTACTTTTATAAAAATCTAACATCAACTGATTAAATGTCTGCTGTGATTTGGCAGGAAGGTTGATAGCGGGATAGCCATAACTCAGTAAATAGCCATTCATTATAAAACGTCCCATACGCTTATTGACATCATAGAAAAACTGCGTGCGTGCCATTGTTAAAAATAAATGAATTGCTCTATCATAGACATCATCCAACGATTTCATATCCTCTAACATTTGATTAAAACACTCAGGCAATAAAGATGATTTCGGTGGCATATAATCAGTGCCTGAAATCAAAACACCACCACTACGAAACCGTCCCCATTCTAATGCTTCTTCTTTTGCAGCGATTGCATGAAGCTTACAGCTTATTTGCTGACTTGGCTGAAAGTCATCTGCTTTAATCCATGCAAACAACTGCCGCCATGCATTGGCTTGATTTAATGCAATTTGTTGATCTGATATTTTATGTCCACCTACCGTAATACCCTCTAAAAGCGTTTGTATCTCTGGTAACGTCATATTAATGCCTTCCAGATTAACCGCGTCATAGACAAATTCTGATAACTGCCGTTGGGCTAACATCAAGGCTTTATTTTTATTGGGGGGCATCTGCCAATACTTATCTTGCATAAAAATCACCCTAATGATTACTCACTTTTCTCTTCTAACAAACGCATAAACACGCCCGTTTGCCCATTAAATATCAAGAAACTTGCTTTATCGCTCTTTTGTTTAAGTATAGGAAGCACAATCAAACGTTTGTCTAAACTTTGTACTAACGCTAGGGTTTGCTTATTGCTATCTGCATAGGCAGGTATTTTCTGGGCTTTGCCACTGCGTGCGTTAATAACCATAAGTGCGGCGTTATTGGCGCGGCTTTTATAAATCACTGATTGGCTATTTGCACTAAAAACAGCGTCGCTATTTCTGGCGGGGTAGTCTTTAAAATGTTCTGTTTTTCTATCTAATAAGGTTACTTTATCTTGAAAACTTAGTACGAGTTTTTGACCATTTTGGCTAAACTGAATACGGTTTGATGGGCTTTGTTTGTTGTCTATTTTACTTTTATAACGATGGTTTAGCAGAAAAATAGATTGGAGTTCTTTTTTTGCATATAGGTCGTAGATGTGCAGTGTTGAGCCTAGTCGTCCTTTATCGTCTGCGCTGTGTCGTGTGTAGGCTAGTAAGCGATTGTTTACGCTAAAGGCGATGGCTTCGATAGGATTTTTTGCATAGCGT
>QOAQ01000107.1 GCA_003972955.1 Aquificaceae bacterium | reverse complement strand
TGAAACGGCTGAAACGGCTGAAATAGCGAATGATAAAAAAGATGATTTTAGTAAGCTACTAGGTATTGGCCCCAGTATGCTCAAAAGACTACAAGAAGTTGAGATATATTCTTTTAAGCAATTAAGTGAAGTTGATATAAAAGAATTAACAGAAAAATTAGTCGCCAATGGCGCGAGAATTAATAATAAAGCAATAATGGACTCTTGGAACGAGCAGGCTAAATTAGCTAGCAAGGGCGATTTTGAAGGCTTGAAAGTATTACAAAACAAGTTAAAAAAATCATAACAACTCGGTTCTATAGTCTTTCATATATTAAATTTCCATTCCCTTCGACTCCGCTCAGGAAACTCGCTCCCTGAGCGGAGTCGAAGGGAAATTATTTAATTTAAGTGAATGTCTATAGGTTGAATTCATCGTAGCGACATGCCTTGTCTTGTTGCTACCTTGTGCTATCACAATAATTAAAATTTACGCACTACATCAAACGGATAATAATATGAAAAACCCATTAAAAGTAATTGGCTTATTTACCTATTTAATGGTCGTTTTTCTCAATGCTTTTGTTGATGTTGGGCATAAAATAATAATCCAAAATGCCATCTTCAAAACCTATGATGGTCAAGAACAAATCATTTTAACTGCTATTGTTAATGCTTTGATTTTACTCCCTTTTATTATGTTATTTACCCCGTCTGGGTATCTTGCAGATAAATATCCAAAAAATAAGGTTATGCGCATAAGTGCTTGGTTTGCTTTGGTTATTACCTTATTAATTACTTTAAGTTATTACCAAGGCTGGTTTTGGTTCGCATTTTGTATGACCTTCTTATTGGCATTACAAAGCGCTCTGTATTCTCCTGCAAAATATGGCTTTATTAAAGAGCTAGTGGGGGAGCGACGTTTGGCACAAGGTAATGCGGCAGTTCAATCAATTACAATGTTCTCCATTCTTGCGGCAACCTTCTTTTTCTCCTTATTGTTTGAATCATTTTTAAAGGGAATGACATGGGAAGGTAAGGATGAATTACTCACCTTTGTTGCGCCATTAGCATGGGTATTGGTGGGTTTAACCCTATTAGAGTTATTTTATGCCTATCGCTTGCCAGAAAAAAAATCAGTTAATGAAAAAATGCACTTTCAATGGAATGATTACCTGAAAGGCAAAACACAATTAGCTAACCTGCGTTTGGTTTATCGACATTCTTATATTTGGTTATCCATACTGGGGTTAGCAACATTTTGGGCAATCTCTCAAGTGATGCTGGCAACGTATCCTGAGTTTGCTAAATCACAGTTATCAATAACGAACACTGCAAAAGTTCAAGGTTTAATGGCACTTGCAGGTATCGGTATTATGATCGGTTCTTTTATTGCAGGAAAGCTCTCGCGTAATCATATAGAAACAGGGCTTATTCCCGTTGGAGCTATTGGTATTACGCTTGCTTTAGCATTATTCACCTTCTTCGATTCTATTTTATTGCAAGGACTTAACTTCCTCTTTTTAGGTGTAATGGGTGGTTTCTTTATTGTGCCGTTGAATTCCCTAATTCAATATCATGCACGTGATGCTCAACTAGGGCGTGTACTCGCTTCAAATAATCTTATTCAAAATATAATGATGTTGAGTTTCCTTATTTTTACCGTTGCATTAGCCGTTGTTGGTATTGATAGTAGCAATATCATTTGGTTATTGGCAGCTGTGGGGGTAATAGGAACGACCTATACGATTTTTAAAATGCCTGAGTCATTATTACGTTTTGTTATTAGCCGTCTGTTTGCGGCACGCTATAGTATGACCGTATTAGGTTTCGATAAACTTCCTGCATCAGGTGGTATTTTGTTACTCGGTAATCATATTAGCTGGGTTGACTGGGCATTGGTACAGATCGCTAGCCCTAGACCTTTGCATTTTGTGATAGAGCGTGGTTATTACGAGCGTTGGTATCTAAAGTGGTTTCTCGATTTATTTGGTGTTGTGCCAATTAACAGTGGTGGTGCAGCGGCATCATTAGAAACAATTAATGGTTTGCTAAAGCAGGGTAAAGCAGTTTGTTTATTCCCAGAAGGTGCAATCAGTCATACAGGACAATTAGGTGAATTTAAGCGCGGCTATGAAAAAGCGATTAAAGATACCAACGCTAAAATAGTACCATTTTATTTACATGGATTATGGGGCAGTCGTTTCTCACGTTCGACAGGATTTTTCAGAGAAAGCCGTCAGTCGGGTTTTAAACGCGATATTATCGTTGCTTTTGGAGAGCCATTAGCGGGGTCAACCTCGGCAGATGAGTTAAAACGTCGTATGTTCGATCTTTCTTTTCGATCATGGCAAGACTATTCTCATCGTATCGCCCCCATCCCTACGCGCTGGTTACAAACAGCAAAACGCATGAGTTTTAGAATGGCGGCAACGGATGCAACGGGAGAGCCATTAAGTAATCATAAATTCATCACTGCTGTTTTTCGTTTTTCCAAGCTTATCAAAAAGAAAAGTCCTGAACAGAATATTGGTTTATTAATACCTGCAAGTGTCGCTGGTGCGATTACAAATATGGCGGTATTGTGTCTCGGTAAAACGGTTGTAAATATAAACTTTACCTCAAGTAAAGAGGCAATACGTGGTGCTGTTAAAAGTGCCGATATTCAAACGGTCTATACCTCAAAAAAGTTTTTACAAAAACTCAAGCAGCGTGGCATTGAAATTAAAGAAATATTGCCTAACACCACGCTTATTTATTTAGAAGACTTTCGAGCGGAAATCCCTAAAATCAAGATGTTAACAACACTCATATCTGTGATGTTGTTACCAACCAAAATTTTACAATGGATGTATCTAGCACCTATCGATAGAGAAGCTACCGCTGCGATATTATTTTCAAGTGGAAGCGAAGGCACACCCAAAGGTATCGAATTAAGTCATCGTAATTTAGCCTCTAATGCACGCCAAGTAGCCGACATGCTAAACACCAGAGAAAATGATGTAGTGATGTCCACCTTACCTACTTTTCATGCTTTTGGCTTATTAGCAACGACCTTTATGCCACTGACTGAAGGTGTGCCCATCGTCTGTCATCCAGACCCTACCGATGTGCTTGTCATTGCCAAAGCAGTCGCTCGTAATGAAGCAACACTCATGTTTGGGACATCGACTTTCTTGCGTTTGTATGTGATGAATAGACGCGTGCATCCACTCATGTTGCGCTCTTTACGCCTTATTATTGCAGGAGCAGAACGCCTTAATCCTGATGTACGTGAAGCATTTAAAATGAAATTTAACCTCGATATACTCGAAGGTTATGGGGCAACAGAAACCTCCCCAGTCGCCAGTGTGAATATTCCCGACCAGTTAGACACAAATTATTGGAAAACTCAGCAAGGGAATACACCAGGAACAGTAGGGATGCCATTACCAGGAACCAGTTTCCGTATTGTTGATCCCAATACACTGGAAGAACTCGCCACAGGTGAAGATGGTTTGATTCTAATAGGTGGTCCTCAAGTCATGAAAGGCTACCTTAATGCTGCAGAGAAAACAGCGGAAGTCATCGTCGAAATAGAAGGTCAGCGTTGGTATAAAAGTGGTGATAAAGGACACCTTGATGCCAATGGATTTCTCACCATTGTTGACCGCTATTCACGCTTTGCTAAATTAGGTGGCGAAATGGTCAGCCTAACAGCCGTTGAAGAAATTATCCTCAATGCAATCGATGATCCAGAATTAGAAGTCCTCGCTGTTAATATACCTGATGATAAAAAAGGTGAAAAAGTTGTTTTACTCATCTCAAATGATATGACATTAAAAGAGCTAAAACACGTACTGTTAGCAAAAGACGTAAATCCACTTATGATCCCTGCAAAAGTACAAAATGTAGAGGAAATACCAAAATTAGGCAGTGGCAAAACAGACTTTGCAACCTCAAGGAAAGTGGTTTTAGAGGCACTGTAAAATAAATGCTATTCTTGATCCTGTTCTATAGTTTTTCAGATAAATAATTTCTAAAGCTCACAAGATGAGCCTTCTTTGCATAAGTTGCTGTTATCTATACTGATAATATTTAGTCTAAAGAGGATCTTTTGCCATCCTTTTCGTAGTTCATCACAATTATCCTACAATTCATCGTAATTATTTAGATTAAATAAATTTATGTTATAGTCATGCTAAGACATTAATGTGTAGATATAATGGACATTGGCACATGCCAAATTTTAAACAACATCTTATACTGTTTATTAATTTCCAAGGATGATTGAGTTAAGTATGAAAAAGAAAATCTTTAGCGTTGCTTTATCTGTATCAGTGGTTTTAACATTATCAGCTCCTGCTCAAGCAGATGAATGGGATGAAATGTTAGAACAACTCTCTATATCTATGCCTGATGTATTTGATACGGATGGAATTAACAAAAAAATATCCAAAATTAGTAAGAAGTGTAAGAAAAAATCAAAGAGTAAAAAATGCCAGAAAGAAAAAGCAATGACCGATGCTGAAAGATTGGCAGAGAAAAAACGAATAGAAAAAGAAGAGAAAGAGTTAGCTGAAAAGAAACGTATTAAAAAATTGACAAAAAGACTTTATAGAGCAGTACGTAGAAGTAATATAGAAGCAGTTAAAAGTTTGGTATTACAACATGCGGATACAAATTATTCTAAAGAAGAAAAAGTGACGCTTTTACATATAGCCGCTGCTAAAGGTGATTTTAATATTGTTAGAATTCTTGCTACACATGGGGCAGATGTGAATGCACAGACCACAAAGAACTGGACACCTTTACACCATGCCGCACGTTTTGGACATCTT
>QOAQ01000027.1 GCA_003972955.1 Aquificaceae bacterium | reverse complement strand
TTGTGAAGGGAGTGACCATTCCCTGCAAAGTGCGCCTAGTGGCTAACCGCTTTCTGACTCGCTGTATCCATCAATACAATATTGTTGGAGTACTAGCTCATTCGTCTTTCCAATTCATGCGTTCTATTTGTTGGTAGGGGAGAAGTAGCCCTCGTTTATTATTAAATTCTGATTCCTTATTTTTAATAAACATTGAGCTAATGCGTATTTTCTTACAAAAATACGTTCAAACCTTGCTCCCCATCGTAATTCCTCACGATGAGTTTACTAACATCCCGCATGTTTTGGTTTTTAATTATCTACATAGAAAATATTTTTCTATTGGGGCTTTATAAACCATGAAAAAAACAACCATTAATAACAACCATACAATCAATCCTACACGCCGACGCTTTGTGACAGGGCTTGCCATTGGCGGAGCTGTTAGTAGCTTAGGTCTAGCAGGGTGTACATCCATTCCTAGTGCGCCAGCGAAAGGCTCTTTGAAAAAGAAAGATCTTTCAGGCAGCAAAGAACTAACGGGGACTCATTTTGACCTCAGTATCAGCGAACAACGGGTAAATTTTACAGGCAGACCACGTATTGCAACCGCCATCAATGGCACAGTACCGGGCCCTACTTTACGTTGGAAAGAAGGTGAAACGGTTAATTTACGCGTTACGAACAAACTTCCTGTTACCAGCTCCATCCATTGGCATGGACTTATTTTACCGAACAAAATGGATGGCGTTCCTGGACTCACCTTTAATGGTATCGCTCCTGGTCAAACATTTAACTATCGCTTTAAAGTACAACAAAGTGGTAGCTACTGGTATCACAGCCATTCGGGTTATCAAGAACAAACAGGGGCACACGGCGCGATTGTGATTGATCCTAAAACGCCCTCTTCTTATCACTATGACCGTGAACATACTATCTTTTTAACCGATTGGACTGATGAAGACCCTGAGCGTTTATATGCAAAGTTAAAAAAGCTAAGTCACTACTACAATTTCAAAGAACGTACGCTCACTGATCTCATCAACGAAATCCAAGCAAACGGTGTTGCTAAAACATGGGAAACGCGCAAGATGTGGAACGAAATGCGCATGAGTCAACGCGATATTTCTGATGTGACTGGCTACACCTATACCTTTTTAATGAATGGTGTTACGCCATCACAAGGCTGGAAAGGTCTCTTTAAAGCGGGTGAAAAAGTCTTGCTACGCTTTATTAATGGCTCTGCCATGACCTTCTTTGATGTGCGTATTCCAGGTTTAAAAATGACGGTAGTCGCCGCAGATGGACAAGCGATCAAACCTGTCAGTGTCGATGAATTCCGTATTGGTGTGGCAGAAAACTATGATGTCATTGTAGAACCCCAAGCCAATCAAGCATACACCCTATTCGCACAGTCTATTGGTCGCTCAGGTTATGCAAGAGGCACATTAACACCTGATCTTTCTATGACTGCGGCAGTTCCAAAGTTTGATCCTATGCCTCTTTTAACCCATGCCGATATGGGTATGAATATGGGTTCTATGGGTGGAATGGATCATGGCTCAAAGGGCATGAAAGGCGATATGGGAGATCCAGGAATGGAAGTTGATCATTCCAAAATGGATCACTCTAAGATGAATATGCCGATGAATAAACCAATGGCGGGAATGGATCATTCAAAAATGAATATGCCAATGAATAAATCAATGGCAGGCATGGATCATTCCAAAATGAATATGCCGATGAATAAGCCTATGGCAGGGATGGATCATTCTAAAATGAACATGCAAGGTAACAGCATGGCAGGCATGGATCACTCCAAAATGGATATGTCAAAAAGCATGATTAAACATCCAAAGTCAGAATATGGACCGCATGTGGATATGCATGCAATGGATCCACAATATCGGCTCGATGACCCTGGTGTTGGTCTACGTAACAATGGTCGTCGCGTTCTTACTTATGCGGACTTGCGTAACCTTCATCCCACCAAAGACAAACGCAAACCCACACGCGAAATTGAGTTGCATTTAACAGGCAATATGAGCCGCTATATGTGGTCAATTGATGGTATTAAATATGCCGATGCACAACCCATTCACCTTAAATACGGCGAACGCGTGCGTATTACTTTTGTTAACGACACCATGATGAACCACCCCATGCACTTACACGGTTTATGGAGCGAGCTAGAAACAGGTGATCCGAATCACATGCCACGAAAACATACCGTAATTGTGCAACCTGGTTCAAAAATTTCTTATCAAGTCACTGCTGACGCTCTCGGCAACTGGGCGTATCACTGTCATTTGCTATACCACATGGCAGCTATGTTCCGCAAAGTAATCGTATCTTAGGAGATCATCATGAAATTATTAAATACATCACTTATCAGCAGTTTATTTGTACTGACCTCTGTTATCTCTAGCAATAGCTTTGCAGCCATGGAAGACGACCCATTGCTCACTAAAGTCATGATTAATAAATTAGAAATGACCGACAAAGATGATAATGGCAACCGTACAACAGTCTGGGAAACAGATGCTTGGATAGGTAAAGACCTGAATAAATTCTGGCTTAAATCATCAGGAGAACGTGTTGATGGCAAGCAAGAAACCTCCACCTCTGCGCTCTATAGCCGTGCGATAGATGCTAACTGGGATTTTCAAGTTGGTTTATTACACGACACCGTACCAGAAGAAAGCCGTAACTACGCAGAAATTGGCTTAAAAGGTATCGCCCCCTATTTCTTTGAAACCGATGCGTCGGTCGCTATCGGAAAAAATGGGCATTCAAAACTCAGCGTAAGTTCTGAATACGAAATGATGTTCACGCAACAACTGGTGCTATCACCTGAGATTGAGTTTACCGCTTATGGCAAAGCCGATGAAAAAATGGGTGTTGGCTCAGGCTTATCCAGTGGTGAACTAGGTTTGCGTTTACGTTATGAAATAAGACGTGAATTTGCACCTTATATCGGCGTTAACTTTAGTAAAAAGTTTGGACAAACTGCTGACTTTGCTACAGCAGAAGGAGAAGGTACTTCTGATACACAACTTGTTATGGGCATTCGTGCTTGGTTTTAAATAATCTAACAGTAGGGGAAAATTAGTTGCCTCCCCTACTTCCAATATAAAGAAGGAAAGAAATAATGATAGAAATGCTACCAAATTGGCATCCTGTTTTTGTACATTTTACGATTGCATTACTCACGATGTCTGTCGTGTTTTATGTATTAAAGCTGATATTTGCAAAGAACAAGCAATACCAATCTGCATTGACGCTATTAGCTAAAACTAATTTATACCTTGGCGTGGGCTTTGCTTTCATCACTGCACTAGCTGGTTGGTTTGCCTACAACAGCGTAAACCACGATACCGCATCACATTTAGCTATGACTGAGCATCGTAATATTGCCTTAATTACACTGGCTGTTTTTGTGATACTCGCGCTTTGGTCTTTGTTTGCAAAAAATAAAACCAGTATTTTGTTTGTGCTACTCATGGTCGTTGCAGGTGGATTACTTTCCGCAACAGGTTGGATGGGAGCAGAAGCTGTATACCGTTATGGTTTAGGCGTTATGTCGATGCCCAAAGTAACGGGTGAAGGACATGCACATAAACACGCGGAAGGGCAAGGTCATGGCGATCAAAACAGCCCTATGAGCCAACAAATGAAGCAATCGGCAGAAGAAATGCCACACGAACATGCGGCTGGTGAAGAGCATGATAAAACTAAAGACATGAAAATGCCGATGAAATCATCTGCAACGACGCAAAATGAACATGATAAGACACCTCATGAACATGCCGAGAAGCAGACAACACCCGAGGTCAAGTCACATGACGAAACACCTCACACACACTAAGTTTACACTTTAAAACAATAGGAAAAATACATGAAAACTCAATTGATTATTGCAACAATCGCACTTACTTTCTCTCTTGGCGCATACGCTGATGGTGGTCACGCACATGAAGCTGTCGATCATTCTAAGATGGATCATTCCAATATGACACCTGCACAAATGAAGGCAATGAATATGCAAGGTGGTAATATGCAAGGCATGGATCATTCAAAAATGGATCACTCCAAAATGACTATGCCACAGATGCAAGCAATGAAAAAAGCAATGGATGCTGAAATGATTAAAATTATCAATACAGTGGATATAAACCAACGTAAAAAATTATACGTTGCACATAAGAAAAGTATGCAATCAATGCAAGCTGCCATGATGAAGCAATGTGCTAAGTAATATTTGGTAATGGTGTTTATCTATGATTTTGTTCTTTATCACCGCACCCTTCGACAAGCTCAGGGAACTAGCTCCCTGAGTTTGTCGCCTGTACTGAGCAAAGTCGAAGTGAAGGTGCGGGTATATCGAATGAAACTCACAGATTTAATCCATCACCTAATATTTAAATAGCAAACGTAGAGACAAGGCATGCCTTGTCTCTACAGGAATACAAATAATACCGCGAGGATCAACATGAAAATAAAATCATACCTATTCATAACAGGCTCTCTGCTTATCTTATCCGCTTGTGGCGGTGATAAAGTAGCTGAAAACTCAAGCTCTGCAAATACAACAACGACTAGCTCAAGCTCACAAACAACAATGGCTTCTGGCCCAAAAAATACTGCTGAAGTGATGCGAGGTAGACGTGTTTTTAAAGATGCTGTTTCACTAATTGTCAGGAGCAAGATCACAGTCAAGACAGTGCATAAATCAACTGTTGAATGAAACTGCAGGATGAGATGATCTCTCTCTCTCTCTCTCTCTCTCTCTCTCTCTCTCTGTATCTCTCTCTCTGTATCTCTCTCTGTCTCTCTCTCTGTCTCTCT
>QOAQ01000144.1 GCA_003972955.1 Aquificaceae bacterium | reverse complement strand
TTATCCGCCTTATGACACTCATAACAGCCGACATTGGCACTAAAATGCTTTGAATGCCCCCATTGATCATAAATACCAGGCGTTTTTTCGCGGTGACACGACATGCACGTTGCACTTTCACGACTGAGATTATCAAAACCTTTGAGAATTTTAACAGGCTCTTTAGCACTCATTGCTATCTTTGTTTCACCCTGTTTAGTAGCAGCTTGTTGAGATGCTACGACAGGTGTCGCAGAAATAGCAGCTACAGGAGCCGTAGGAGCAGAAGGTGCGATTGGTGGTACATTGGGTTGAGTTTGTTGATTAGTAGTAGTTGGTACGGTTTTATTCTCCCACCAACCATTACCCGTAGTAGGGCTTGAAAATACAGATGATACAAATAACAGGGACAGAATACCCAGAAATAAAGCTTGCCACTTCATTTTATTACTCCAATAGTTGTTTTTTAGCGGTTTGATTCAGGGAGTGTTAAGCAATTTCTATGCCAATACATATTGTAAGGAAAATATAAATATAAGTAGGTAGTGGTGTTTTTTTATAAAGCGGCTTGTTTTGAGTAATAAGCTATATTTAACAATAGGATGGGGTTGTTTTGAATGAGTGTAATTTATTCGTTATGATTGCTGATAAATTGATTCTATAATCAATAGGCGCACTATTTAAAAGCGATAAATATGATATGTGCTACAAATCAGGGCGATGCCCCTATATTATTGTATTATATTTCCCATTCTAACCGCGCCGAGAATTTTTACTTGTGAAGTGCAGGAGAAAGCGGATAGCTGGGTCGCCTTTTCTTTGGTTCGGATCGACTGGCGACACAAAAGAAATGAACTCGTAGCCGTTAAGATTCTTTGTAAATCAACAAAAACTTAGTCGGCTACGAAAACTTTTCAGTGAAAATAGAAAATCACCACTGCGTAACATCAGTTGATTATACTCCCGCATTTTGTACCTCAACGCAGGCTACTTTACTCGTCTTCTTCGTGTCCAAATAAACTAATAAAGACTAATAATGCCGCTCCGACGGCAATCGCAATATCCGCGACATTGAAGGTGGCGAAGTGTCCGTTACTTAAAAAGAACACGTCCCAATCAATATAAAAGTCAATAAAATCAGTGACTTTAGCTTGAAATATGCGGTCAATTAAATTTCCTATTGCTCCCCCTAACACTAAAGACAAGCCAATGCTTGTCCATAGTTGATGTTCTTTTAATCGAGTCATCCAATAAATAATATAGCCACTGACTAATACCGCGAGAGTGGCAAAGAAAATCTGTTGCCAGCCATTGTGGTCATGTAAAAAACCAAAAGCCGCACCTGTATTGTAGGTTAGCGTAAGATTAAGATGCGGTATGATAGGTAAAACTTCATGCAGCTTAAAATTCGCATTAATCATCCATTTTGTTAATTGGTCTGCAAAAATAATAACAATCGAAAGCCAGACCCATTTAAGCATAATGGCGTTCCTCACCCGAACCGATGACGTTTTCGACACAACGCCCACAAAGTTCAGGGTGTTCTGCGTTGCTACCAACATCATCACGATGATGCCAACAGCGCACACATTTTTCATCAGCTGATGCCATGCTTTGCAACCAAACACCTTGCAAGCCTTCTGCTACAACACTATCCGCAGGTTGGCTAGTGGCTTCTTGGACTAAAGTTGCCGATGTCATTAGCACAAAACGTAACTCATCGCCTAATTTATTGAGTGCGGCAAAGGTATCGCCTGAGCAATGGATAAGCAGTTCAGCATCTAAAGAAGAGCCAATGCTACCGTCTTTACGCAGTTGCTCTAGTTGTTTTGCACTGGCTTCGCGTACGGCAAACACTGTCGCCCAGTCTACTTCGCTGATCGCCTCATCAGCCTCTAGTGCAAATAAGCCTTCATACCATTCACTCAAAATCGCAAATTCCGCTTGCTCCGCAGGTATTTTTTGCCATAACTCTTCTGCGGTAAAGCTTAAAATAGGGGTCATCCAACGCGTTAAGGCACGTAATATATGATACGAAGCCGTTTGCGCCGAGCGTCGTGCTAAGGAGTCTGCTTTGGTGGTGTATTGACGGTCTTTAGTAATGTCCAGATACAAACTTCCCATTTGGATTGAACAGAAATGTAGAATTTCTTGATACACCAAGTGGAACTGCATAGTCTCATAAGCATCGATGATTTTCGCTTGCGCGTGCGCCGCTTGTGCCACTGCCCAACGGTCTAGCGCGAGCATATCTTGAGGCGCTACAAGGTCAGTTTCAGGATTAAAATCGCTGATATTGGATAATAAATAACGCGATGTATTACGGATGCGACGATAAGCATCGGCAGCACGTTTAAGAATTTCATCAGATGCGGTGATCTCACGCGAGTAATCTGCCGATGAAATCCACAGACGTAAAATATCAGCACCTAAATTATTCATCACCTTCATGGGCGCAATGATATTACCGATGGATTTTGACATCTTCTTGCCATCACCATCGACCACAAAACCGTGAGTTAGTACGTTTTTATAAGGCGCACGTCCGTGCATAGCCACCGAGGTTAATAACGATGATTGAAACCATCCACGATGCTGATCAGAGCCTTCTAAATACAAATCTGCGGGAGCAGAAAGGTTATCTCGACGACCTAAAACAGATTCATGGGTTGTGCCAGAGTCAAACCAGACGTCTAGGGTGTCGGTGGTTTTTTCATAGTGCGCGGCATCATCACCAATTAAATCTTCCGCACTGCTACGATGCCAAAATTCAATGCCTTCTTTCTCGATACCCTGTGCCACTTTCTCCATTAAGGTGTGTGTATCAGGGTGTAACTCATTGCTATCTTTATGAATAAATAAGGGAATTGGCACACCCCAATAACGCTGGCGTGAGATGCACCAGTCAGGACGACCTTCGATCATTTTATGAATGCGGTTTTCACCCCAATCAGGAATCCAAGTCACATTTTTTATTTCTTTGAGTGCGTCTTTGCGTAAATTCTTTTTCTCCATACCGATAAACCACTGCGGTGTGGCACGGAAAATAATCGGTGTTTTATGTCGCCAGCAATGTGGATAACTGTGTCTGATTTTCTCCGCTTTTAATAGGCGTGAGTTTTTCTCTAGTAACTCCAGCGTGAGTGTATTGCCTTTATACACAAATAATCCGCCAAATAAAGGCACATCATCCAAATAACAGCCGTTATTGCCGACAGGATTATAGACTTCAATCCCATATTTACGTGCGACCACATAGTCATCTGCACCATGTGCGGGGGCAGTATGCACCGCACCTGTACCGCCATCCGCCGTGACATGCTCGCCTAAGATAATAGGCACTTGGCGATCAGCAAAGAAAGGATGCTGTAGCAAGGTGTTTTCTAGCGCTGCGCCTTTACAACGACCTAAGACTTCATAATCTTCCAGTTCATAACGCTGTAGCGCAGACTCATGTAAAGAATCTTCAAGAATTAAATTCCCTTTGTCGGTTTTTACCAAAAGATAATCTAAGTCGGGGTGTAGAGAAACCGCCATGCTTGCGGGTAATGTCCACGGCGTTGTTGTCCAGATAACCGCATCAATACTATCAATGCTGCCGACACAGAATATATCGGCAACAGCAGCCACATCAACAACCGCATATTGCACATCAATGGATGTAGAGGTTTTATCCTGATGCTCCACCTCCGCCTCTGCCAATGATGAGCCACAGTCTAAACACCAGTTAACAGGCTTTTCACCTTTTTGTAAGTGACCATTTTTGATGATTTTAGCCAACGAGCGCACAATATCGGCTTCGGTCTCGAAGTTCATGGTTTTATACGGGTTATTCCACTCACCAAGCACCCCCATACGCACGAAATCCGCCTTTTGCTCTTCGATTTGTGTTTCCGCGTACTCACGACACAATTGGCGGAATTTAGTCGCATCCACCTTTGCGCCGACCTTACCCACTTTTTTCTCCACCTGCGCTTCAATCGGCAGACCATGACAATCCCAACCCGGTACATAAGGCGCATCAAAACCCGACAAGGTTTTACTCTTAATAATAATATCTTTCAGAATTTTATTAACCGCATGACCAATATGCAGCTTACCATTCGCATAAGGAGGACCATCATGCAAAATAAAGGTAGGGCGACCTGCTGCATGCTCGCGTATTTTTTCGTAAAGCCCCGCTTCCGTCCACTGCTTGAGCATCGCAGGCTCACGGTTTGCTAAGTTCCCACGCATAGGGAAATCTGTTTTTGGCAGGTTTAGTGTTTTCTTGTAATCGACACTATTTTTAGTCTTTTTATCTGTCACAGCATTATCCTGAATAGAGATATATAAATATAAAGCCAGATAGGATAACAAGTTTTAATGAATAATTCTGAAAAAATGGTGTTGGGTAAATTTTAAGGGGATAGACGTGGATTTATATAATCCTGAATCCGTGAGGTTAATGCGGATATGAGGGGCAAGATATTGTTTTCACAGTGGAATTAAAAAATCTTAGCTTCACCCATAGGTTAAGCGGGTATTTTTTAAACCGCTGTGGAATCAATAGCTTGTGGCTCATGCCGTAGTAACCTCACGGATTCAGGATAATGGATATTAGTTTTGTAACCAGCAAGTACTCCAACTATGCCATCGCTTTAAGAGCAACTACCGCATTCTCATTCACCTGATCAATTAAATGAATCACTTTACTCACATCGGCATCATCAAATACACCAAATAAGCCTTGATCATGGATATTGGTAAACGGCGGTTCAAACAGCATCTTTTTATCAATTGTGCCGTTTTGGGTTAAATAGCTAATAATTTGATTAATAAAGGTGATCTGATCAGCGCTTAAATTCCCCGCTTGAA
>QOAQ01000090.1 GCA_003972955.1 Aquificaceae bacterium | reverse complement strand
GGGTTGCTCCCTTCGGGCGAGCCAGAAAGCGGTCATCCACGTTGTTGCACTTTTTGTGAAGGGAGTGACCATTCCCTGCAAAGTGCGCCTAGTGGCTAACCGCTTTCTGACTTGCTGTATCCATCAATACAATATTGTTGGAGTACTAGGAATAGCCCGCTTTTATTTGTCCTAACTGTACATTTGGAAAGATTCAGTTAGACTACATATATTAGTGAGTCATCGTTTTGTTTCTTTAGTATAACGATAATATTAAGGCTTTTTATTGCGTGTCAATGGCGATTGATTCGTGATGATTTGGTAGCTAAGTCCAAGTTTTCATATAGTATAAAATGATTAAAGTAGAGGAGCTCTTGTAATGAGTGATGACAAAAAAGGCGATCAAGATAATGGTAAATTATTATATTGTTCATTTTGTGGAAAAAGTCAGCATGAAGTGAGAAAGTTAATAGCAGGGCCTTCTGTTTTTGTTTGTGACGAGTGTGTTGATCTTTGTAATGATATTATTCGCGAAGAATTAGAGGATAAGCCAGAGGAGGGTGATAAAAAGCTACCTACACCTCGTGAAATCACCAATTTGTTAAATGATTATGTTATCTCTCAATCCGCTGCAAAAAAAGTTTTGTCGGTTGCCGTTTATAATCATTACAAACGTATGGAAAGTAATAATAGTTTTGATGATGATGTCGAACTGTCGAAGAGTAATATTCTACTTATTGGCCCAACAGGTAGCGGTAAAACCTTATTGGCCGAAACATTAGCGCGTACTTTAGATGTGCCTTTCACCATGGCCGATGCAACAACACTTACCGAAGCAGGCTATGTTGGGGAAGATGTTGAAAATATCATCCAAAAATTATTACAGAAATGTGATTATGACGTGGATAAAGCGGAAACAGGTATCGTCTATATTGATGAAATAGATAAAATTTCACGTAAATCGGATAATCCTTCAATTACCCGCGATGTATCAGGGGAGGGTGTTCAGCAAGCCTTGTTAAAGCTTATAGAAGGCACGGTTGCATCTGTGCCGCCTCAAGGTGGGCGTAAGCATCCTCAGCAAGAGTTTTTACAAGTAGATACAAAAAACATACTCTTTATATGTGGCGGTGCTTTCTCAGGGTTGGATAAAGTTGTTCTTAATAGAACCCTTAAAAGTAGCATAGGCTTTGGTGCAGATGTTAAAAAACCTGATGATGGAAAGAATTTTGGTGAAGTGATAAAAAATGTAGAGGCTGAGGACTTAGTGCGTTACGGCTTAATACCTGAGTTTATCGGTCGTTTACCTGTCGTTGCGACGCTAGAAGAGCTTGATGCCGATGCTTTAGTGCGTATTTTGACGGAGCCTAAAAATGCACTAACAAAGCAATATAGCAAGCTATTTGATATGGAAGGTGTAGAGCTTGATTTCCGTGACGAGGCGTTAACCGCTATTGCAAAAAAAGCAATGGAGAGAAATACGGGCGCCCGAGGTTTGCGTACCATAATGGAAAAAATACTGCTTGATACAATGTACGATTTGCCTTCTTTGGAAAACGTCAGCAAAGTAGTTGTTGATGAAGGTGTTGTTAATGGCGATAACAAACCCTATTTAATTTATGAAAATAAAGATATGGAACCATTAAAAAAAGCCGCTAGTAGCTAATCTTTGGTTTTGTCTGGTCAGAAATATGAGGTTTTTTGTGCAGGAAACATCATATTGTCAAAAGTTGAAATTTTTTACTTTACCCTCATTTAGTTGAGGAACGTGCGTGAAATAAGTTTGACAGTATTTATAACGCATTAGAATATCGAAGTTATTTTATGCGCGTTCCTAAGAGCCTCTAATAAGATTGATTAGAGGCTTCTTTCTTTTGTGCAGAGAGCTTATATTAAACTCCCCTTACTGAGGTTTGTATGCCTGAGACTAACATTATTAAAAATATTCCAGTTTTAACGCTACGTGATGTGGTTGTTTATCCCTATATGGTCATTCCTCTTTTTGTTGGTAGGGAGAAGTCCATTAAGGCGCTTGATATTGCCATGGAAAATGACAAGCAGATTTTGCTGGTCGCTCAGAAAAATGCCGAAGTTGATGATCCTGAGGTTGATGATATTTATTCAGTCGCAACATTAGCAACTATTTTACAGCTTCTTAAATTACCTGATGGGACCTTAAAAGTCTTAGTGGAAGGTGTTGAGCGGACATCTATTGTAGAAACGAGTAATGACGAAGGCTATTTAACAGCGGATGTAGAGCTTACTTCCTCGCTGGAAGTTAGTGAGGATCGAAAGTTAGCATTACTGAGTAAAATGTTAGTTGCACAGTTTGATAAGTACGTCAAACTCAATAAAAAAATACCGACAGAAGTATTATCATCCTTATCAGGCATTGATGAGCCTGATAGATTAGCTGATACAGTAGCTTCTCATCTTGGTCTTAAAGTAGCACAAAAACAAGAAATTCTTGAGATGTTTGAAGTCGAGTTGCGTCTCGATAAATTGATTGAATTGGTTGATGGAGAGATTGATTTATTACAGGTTGAAAAACGTATTCGCGGTCGTGTTAAACAGCAGATGGAAAAAAGTCAACGTGAGTATTATTTGAATGAGCAAATGAAGGCGATTCAAAAAGAACTTGGTGATATGGATGAAGTTCCTAATGAGGTGGACGAATTAGCAGAAAAAATTAAAAAAGCAGGGATGCCTAAAGAAGCAAAAGAGAAGTCAGAGTCTGAGCTCAATAAATTGAAAATGATGTCACCCATGTCTGCTGAAGCGACGGTTGTGCGTAATTATATTGATTGGATGGTTGGTCTTCCATGGAAGAAAAAATCACGTGTTATTGCAGATCTAGGTAAAGCTCAAGATATTTTAGATACAGATCACTATGGTTTAGACAAAGTGAAAGAGCGTATTGTTGAGTATTTAGCAGTTCAGCAACGTGTGAAAAAATTGAAAGGACCTATTTTATGTTTGGTTGGTCCTCCAGGCGTAGGCAAAACATCTTTAGGGCGCTCTATTGCAAGAGCCACAGGACGAAAATATACACGGATGGCATTGGGTGGTGTTCGTGATGAGGCAGAAATAAGAGGGCATCGTCGTACCTATATAGGTGCTTTGCCAGGTAAAATCATTCAGAATTTATCACGTATAAAAGCTAAAAATCCTTTGTTTTTATTGGATGAAATTGACAAGATGGCGGCTGATTTTCGTGGTGATCCATCATCCGCATTGCTTGAAGTATTAGACCCAGAGCAAAACCATACCTTTGCAGACCATTATCTAGAAGTGGATTTTGATTTGTCAGATGTCATGTTTGTCGCAACCTCAAATAGCATGAATATACCAGGACCTTTGCTTGATAGAATGGAAGTTATTCATATCCCTGGTTATACAGAAGATGAAAAGCTGAATATAGGCAAAAATTATTTAATGCCAAAGCAATTTAAAGCAAATGGCATAAAAAAAGGTGAATTAACGATTAGTGATAGTGCTCTCTTATCAATCATTCGTCACTATACACGTGAAGCTGGGGTGCGAAACTTAGATCGTGAAATATCAAAAATTTGTAGAAAGACAATAAAAGATCATTTACTAAAAAAGAAAAAGAAATCAGCAGTTAGTGCTAGAAATATCGAAAAATATTTAGGTGTACAGCGTTTTGATTTTGGTCGTGCAGATAAAGAAAATCAGGTAGGGCAGGTGACTGGTCTTGCTTGGACGTCAGTAGGCGGAGAATTATTAACGATTGAAAGTGTTGTATTATCTGGAAATGGCGGTATTAAAAGCACGGGTAGTTTAGGTAAAGTCATGCAGGAGTCTATTCAAGCCGCTGAAACTGTTGTTAAAAGTAGAGCATCTAAACTAGGGCTTTCCTCTAAGTTTTTAAAGAAAAATAGTGTGCATATACATGTGCCAGAAGGAGCGACTCCTAAAGATGGTCCGAGCGCGGGCATAGGAATGGCAACAGCAATTGTCTCTGCGATGACAGGTATTCCCGTTAAAGCAGAAGTAGCAATGACAGGTGAAATAACCTTAAGAGGGGAGGTGTTACCAATCGGAGGCTTAAAAGAAAAGCTCCTTGCCGCTCACCGAGGGGGAATAACGATTGTTTTAATCCCTGCTGATAATGAGAAAGATTTAGTTGATGTACCTGATAATATAAAGAAAGGTTTAACTATCAAGCCCGTTAAATGGTTTGATGAGGTGCTTGACTTAGCACTAGAGTCGCTACCTATTCCTTTAGAGGGTGAAGACAATGATGATCTGTCTGAAGTAGCATCTTGTGAGTCCGCTACTACCGTTGAAGGTGTAGAGAAAACAATTGCTCATTAGTTTTTTGTTCTGATAGCACGCAAAATATGAGATTAATTATGGTAGCTACTTATTTTGTACTCTGTTTTACTCAATATCTGCGTTGAAAGTGTTCATTTATGGCTATAGACCCCGCGCTTTTGCCTTAATATTGAATAAAACAGACTAAAGTGATTTTTCTCTTAGTAGGTTAAGACGTGATGAATGAGTCTTATTTGAGTGTTTTTTGCTCTTTTTGTATTAAATCTTAATAAATTTAAGATAGCTATTGTAAAAACAGTAAAAATATGAAAGTTTTCTGGCTAACTTGGTGAATTAAAAGTATTTATACTTGATTGCAAGCCACCTATTTATTAGAGTGTAGCCCAATCTGAGCAGATGAGGTATATGCCATTTATACTAGTACTCCAGCAACATTGTATTGATGGGTACAGAGCAATCCAAAGCATTCAAGACAAGGCATGGTTCGAAGCCAATGGTTATTCCCTTGGCGAGAGCCATAACGCCGTATTGAATGCTTTGGGTTGCTCCCTTCGGGCGAGCCAGAA
>QOAQ01000138.1 GCA_003972955.1 Aquificaceae bacterium | reverse complement strand
CTGGCTCGCCCGAAGGGAGCAACCCAAAGCGTCCAATACGGCGTTATGGGTCTTGCCAAGGGAATAACCATTGCCTGCGACCCATGCCTTGTCTTGAACGCTTTGGATTGCTCTGTACCCATCAATACAATGTTGCTGGAGTACTAGTGCAAGTGAGAAAGTCTGAAATATTAGGACTACTTGCGTACTAGCATTTTTGGAGCTTCTGATTAGTTCTGATTGGGATTTTCAAAGGAAAAGCATTCTATTTTGGATAGCCAAGTCGAAAAAATATTCTTTTAGACTGTTCTATAAAAAAAATAGGATGGATTTAATTTCAAAAAAACAAATAGAAATTGATCAGAAGTCCTTTAAGCCAAAGGAGGGCGCAACTCGGGAGAGATAGAGCGGGTAAAGAGAGGAGGTGATACTGTATTAGTTTCAGTGTTATACGCTAAAAAAGGAATCTCAAAAGCAAATACAGAGATATGTATCGCAGAAGCTGAACAAGCGGTAGCACATTTTAGCTTACAAAGTTCATTAGATAAGCTGTTGTCACTGCAATGATCATCAGATGACATAGCAGAACAATGGTCTGCCATCATAGTGCTATGATCACCTTGGCTCATTGTACTTGTATTAGACGATAGCATTGCTGCAAACCCTGCGGAGGGCAGTAATGTATTTAATACAAAAAGAAGAATGAGTAGACGAGTCATAAGTACCGTTAAATTTGAATTGGTGTGCAATCCTAGCACGAAAAACAATCAATATAATAGATTATTTTGATACTAGTACTCCAGCAACATTGTATTGATGGAGTACTAGAATTTAGTAACCGTTCACCTGCCCTCTGAAATTCACCATTCCTGCGTTAAAAAATGATCATTTATACTTGTAAACTCATATTTTTAGCCTTGAACTGACAAATTTCAGGGGGGGCATCTGAATGATTACAAATTTAGCAAGTGTAATCAATTACGCTTACATACGTTTATAGTCAATTTTTTAGATGCATAATTTTTAAAAAAATTGTAACCATTTAGCTATCCTCTGAATAGTTACAAAAAATTTATAAGAGATGAATAACTTGAAAGCAAATATAAAATTAGAAAAAAGTTGGTTAGAAAAACTCAAAAATGAGTTTGATGAGCCGTATATGAAAGCCTTAAAAAACTTTCTGCAAACAGAAAAATCACAGGGTAAAACGATTCTTCCACCTGCTTCTTTATGGTTCAATGCTTTAAATACAACATCTTTTGATGATGTGAAAGTGGTTATTTTAGGTCAAGACCCTTATCCAAGCTTAGGTCATGCTCATGGTCTGTGTTTTTCTACCATGCCAGAAGTGAAGCCATTGCCTAAGTCACTCCTTAATATTAATAAAGAATTACTGGATGATTGTGGTATTGATAATAGTCACACGGGATATTTGCAACCGTGGGCAGAGCAGGGTGTGTTATTGCTGAATGCCGTATTGACAGTGGAGCAGGGGAGAGCCAATGCTCATCAAGGACAGGGCTGGGAAAATTTCACCGATAAAATTATACATACACTAAATGATGAAAAAGAAGGGCTAGTTTTTATTTTATGGGGAGCTTATGCACAGAAAAAAGGTGTGTTTATCAATCAGAAAAAACATTTGGTGATTAAGTCACCGCACCCATCGCCATTATCAGCCTATCGTGGTTTTTTTGGTAGTAAACCTTTTTCACGAACAAATGATTATTTATTAGAGAAAGGTAAGGAGGTAATTAACTGGCAGGTTTAGATTGGATGCTATGCAGTGAAAATAAAAAAATCATCACTGCATAACATCAGTAAATTAAATTAAATTTAATGCACGTAATGTGGCTCTATTAAGTCTTCCTGTAGGAAGTCCATTTTGACGCTGGAATGATGTTAAAGCCGAGACAGTAGCAGCACCTAGTTTTCCGTCAATTCTTCCAGGATTAAAACCTTTTTTGGATAAAGCCATTTGGATACGCAAAATAGCATTTTCTTTCGTTAGACGAACCTTTGGCTTGCTAATATGTCGTGTTTTTTTCACGAGCCTTTTGCTTTTAGTTTTGGTCATTGATTTTGGTGCTTTATGACTTATCACCCGTTTAGGTGGGTGATAAGTATTTGTCTTGGCAAAAGTATTTGTTTTAACCCGATTTGTTCTAACTCGTGTTTGAGAAGCCATTTTTCTAGAATAACTCGCTTTTCTAATATTGTACTTTTTTACTGATTTCTTGTGTGACTTTATCTTAACAGCCTTTTTATAGCTGGGATATTTACGATATGACTTTTTTTTGAGGTGTTTGGGGGCATTTGTATGACATACAACTTGACGCCATACATATTTTGCAGAGGCTGTTTTTACACGATAATTTCTTGTTGTATAACGAGCAGGAGTGCGAACTGTCTTGTATTGTGCTGGAGAAATAAGTTTTTTAACTTTTATATTTTTATAAATAGCTGGGTGTAGTGTTTTTATTGTTTTAGCAGGGCGGACTAAGACTTTTTGACTTACCTTTTTATAAACGGCTGGAATTTTAACACGACAGAGTATTTCTCCCGTAGAGTGGTCAATTCTTGTTATTAATCCTTTTCCTTTTTTCCATGTGAGATAGCTAGGTTTAACCATAACTCGCTTTGTTATGGTTTTATATTGGGCTGGAATAACTTTTTGGGTATAGCTAGCTGCTTTGACTAATACTTTTTTTGTAATCCACTTGTATTGTGGGGCGCGTACAAATACGCGTTTAGTACTAGCTTTTTTAAGCAAGACTTTTTTATGTAAGGTCTTGTAAGTTGCGGGGCGTTTAACTTTAGCATAGCACTGACCGGGTTTTGCTGGTGGGAGACCTATATTTTTTTTGTTCGTTTTTTTCTTTACACAAACACTACAAACAGGTCTTTCAACTTCAACAACTCTAGTTCTTATAATGACTAGAGGTTTTTTAACTTGTTGCTGCTTGCTAACTTGACTTCCCCCATAACCACTTGTATGACTGGGTTGTATTTGTTGTTGGCTACACCCCGCTAATATTCCAGCTAATAGGATGCTTGAAACGGAAAGTTTAATGGGGTTATTCATAGCGTATTTCCTGTTAAATCATTGCATGGAGCAATAGACGTTAATAGTTGTGAGTTGATGATATGGTTTGTACTTAGAACTCATAAATAACTAACGAAACTTAATGTGCCTTTTTGTCCCAGCTTGAATGATCTAAAATCGTTGCATAGAATAACTATGCGCCTTTTTTAGATCATCCAAGCTGAAACAAAAAATCGGTGTTAAGTTCCGCTACTTATTTAATCCTGAGTCCTTATTAATTTTCAGGGCTAAGTAATTGCCTGATTTATCTTTTGATACTCAGTCTATTCACAGTGGAAAAAAATCGAAGAAAATTCTTGCTAAACGGTCTTATTTTGCGTACAGGAGATTATTGTTAATAAAGATGAAATTAATTAGTTGAAGTTTTCTGGTGGGGGAGGTAAATGAACAGTAAAGATGGAAATAGATATAAATTCTTCTTATAAATTAATCTCATACATAGGTATTGTAGCTGTATCTATGCATGTTAAATTTTACGAAAGTGTAACTAAATTGTGCAATTATTGCATCTGAAGTTGCTACGCCCCTTTCGGTGGCGAATATTGTGTTATTAAGGAGGATTTGATCAGGTCATAAGCAGTTTTATCGATGTTAAAATTACTTTTTTTCTTAAAAGCCTGTTTAAAAAATGACTATTAACTCTATTTATAATTGAAGTTACGCAGTGAAAGTGAAAAATCGCCACTGTGTAACTTCAGTAAATAATATTACTGATCAAGATATTTTACTTGATCTTGCTCGGAGAGAAGCCAGCCTAAGTAATCACAGAAGGCTTTGTTCTACCTGTATACCCTTTAATATCGGCAATAAAGCCTGCTGTTTGGATAAGTGTCTCTAGTGCTTCTTGTGTTTCAACTTCAAATTGATCTAATTCGGTTACATATTTTTCTATATAAACCCGTAAGGTCGCACCTTCTGTTCCTGTACCTGAAAGGCGGAAAATAATACGTGAACCATCATCAAAGATAATCCGAATACCTTGGTTTTTACTGATTGATTTATCAATAGGATCTTCATAGGTAAAATTATCTGCCGTTATGACGGTATGTTGCTTAAACTGTTTGTGGGGTAATTTTGTTAAGTTTTCTTGTAAATTATTAAAGAGAGCTTCAGCCGCTTTAAAAGGGATTTGTTCGTAGTCATGACGGGTGTAGTAGTTGCGTCCGAACTCTGCCCAGTGTTGGCGCACAATATTTTCAACGGACTCTTTTCTTTCGGCTAATATATTTAGCCAGAATAAAACAGCCCACAAACCATCTTTTTCATTCACATGATTAGAGCCTGTGCCAAAACTTTCTTCACCACAAAGTGTAATTTCATTGGCATCGAGTAAATTGCTAAAAAACTTCCAACCTGTTGGTGTTTCAAAACAATTAATGCCCATTTTTTTTGCGACTTTATCAACGGCTTCGCTAGTGGGCATTGAGCGAGCAACACCTTTAATGCCTTTGCTGTAGGCAGGAATGAGATGGGCGTTTGCGGTTAGTATGGCAAGACTATCACTTGGTGTTACGAAAAAATAATCCCCCATAATCATGTTGCGGTCACCATCGCCATCGGAAGCTGCACCAAAATTAGGGGCATTTTCTTCTTGGTACATTGTTTCAACGAGTTGTTTCGCATGGGCTAAATTGGGGTCAGGATGTCCACCGCCAAAGTTAGGTAAAGGACGACCACGAATAACCGTACCTTTGGGCGCACCCAGTTGATTTTCTAAAATCTCATGTGCATAGGGTCCCGTGACAGCATGCATCGCATCAAAACACATTGAAAAATCATTTGATT
>QOAQ01000094.1 GCA_003972955.1 Aquificaceae bacterium | reverse complement strand
CCATAACGCCGTATTGGACGCTTTGGGTTGCTCCCATCGGGCGAGCCAGAAAGCGGTCATCCACGTTGTTGCACTTTTTGTGAAGGGAGTGACCATTCCCTGCAAAGTGCGCCTAGTGGCTAACCGCTTTCTGACTCGCTGTATCCATCAATACAATATTGTTGGAGTACTAGAATAAAGAAAAATAAGGATGAGGTGACGTCAGTTTATGAAGCTAAAATATGGTTTGATTATTGCAATACTATTGTTGCTATTGTGTGTGTCTTTGGCATTAAATTACATTTTTTATAAAAAAGCATTTATACCATTACATGCTGCAAAGCTTGATCCTATTGGTTTGTCTTATTATCCAGTCACTAATTTAGAGAATAGAGATGATAAGCCCATCGTCATGTTTTATGGTGACTCACGAGGATTAAGTTGGCCACACCCGCAGCTCAATCACTATCAATTTTTGAATCGCTCCATAGGTAATCAGACCTCAATACAGGTACTCGAACGCTTTAAGCAGCACGTTGTACCGTATCACCCTGATATTATCATTATACAAGTATGTATTAATGACTTGAAAATGATCCCCTTATTTCCTAGCAAAAGAGACAAAATAATTACTGATTGTAAACACAATCTGCAAGTACTGGTGAAGAGAGCGGAGAAAATAAAAGCAAAGGTTATCTTGAGTACCGTCTTTCCTTTAGGGAAAATATCACTGGCACGTAAGCTATTAGGGATGAAAGAGAAGCCTATAATGGATGCAATCGATGAGGTGAATATTTACATCAAATCTTTGGCATCGGACAACATTCAAATATTTGATAGCTATCGTTTGCTCAAAGGAGTAGGGCAAGCGATTGACCCGCAATACAGTCACGACTGGTTGCATCTGAATCAAAAAGCGTATCAGTACTTAAATGAACAATTAGTGGTTTTTTTAGAGTAGTCTTAAAAGTGATGGGAAAATGAATATTTTAGAGGAGCAAGTTATCAGCTGTCCATATTGTGGGGAGTCAATTGAAATATTAATAGATTTATCATTTGGTGAGGCGTCATATATTGAAGATTGTCAGGTATGTTGCCGTCCAATAAATATTGATATAGCAGAAGATGAATGGGGTAAACGAATTATTCGGGCATACGATGAGAATAATGTATAGTTTAATGTTATTTTTATATTAAAAATCAGATGCTTATCATTCTGTTAAGCAAGGATTCATATTGCTAAAAAGTAGGTCTACAAAAAGTAAATAGAAAAAATAGAAAAAGTATTAAAAACCAGTTGACCAAATCAAAAACCGCCAGTAGAATGCACGCCTCGTTAGATAGATCCCCGATAGCTCAGTTGGTAGAGCAACGGACTGTTAATCCGTTTGTCGCTGGTTCGAGCCCAGCTCGGGGAGCCATTTCTAAATTGTATTTTTCTAATACAATATAAAATTTCAAATTATTTTAGGCACGTAGCTCAGTTGGTTAGAGCACCACCTTGACATGGTGGGGGTCGGTGGTTCGAATCCACTCGCGCCTACCAACTTGTATTTTCAAGTCCTCTTAAAATGCCTTTAAATGCTTGTTTTATAATATTTTTTTTAGCCTAAGCTGTATCAAGCAGTTTCACGTAATATCACCCCATACCCCGACCAAAAAGGGTATTTTTGAGGGTATTTTTATAGTGTTTCTGCGAGATACCCTCTTTTAGGTGGGAGAATATATGAAGCGCAAATTGAATAATATCAAAGTTAAAAATGCACAACCTCATTCTGATGGAAAACCTAAAAAGCATGTGGATGGTGGCGGTCTTTATTTGTTGGTGAAAACAAAAGGCAAATACTGGCGATATAATTATCGATTTATGAAAATGGAGAAAACACTGGCATTCGGTGTTTATCCTGCGGTGAGTTTAAAAGAAGCCAGAATTCAGCATGAGAAAGCAAGGGAATTATTAGACCGCAATATAGACCCTTCACTACACAAGCAAATTCAAAAAGGTTCGTTAAGTGATGATGCAAACTCTTTTGAAGCAGTAGCCCTTGAATGGTTTGCAGGATGGAAAGACTTAAATTCAAAAGCCCATACTAAGCGCATTTTTGCCAGATTAGAAAAAGATATTTTCCCGTGGTTGGGTGATCGTCCAATGATGGATATAGAACCACCTGAAATATTAATTCTATTAAGACGTATTCAAGCAAGGGGAGCATTAGAAACAGCCCATAGAGTATTACAGTCACTCGGTCAGATTTTTAGATATGGCGTTGCTACAGGTAGAGCAAAACGTGACAAAACAGTAGACCTAAAAGGCGCATTACCGCCCTATAGAAAAAGACATTTTCCCGCAATAACAACCCCTAAAGACATAGGTCACTTAATGCGAGTGATTGATGATTATAGAGGCTCTTTAGTTGTACGCTGTGCTTTTAGGCTTTCTCCTTTAGTAATGCTTAGACCTAATGAATTAGCGGGTGCTGAGTGGTCAGAGATAGATTTTGATGCAGAAATCTGGACTATTCCCGTTAAAAGAATGAAGGGAAGTAAAACAGTAAAGGAAGATAATTTAACAACTCACATTATACCGCTATCCCGTCAAGCCATCGCAATACTAAAAGAGATCCACCCATTAACAGGGCGTTTTCAGCATGTTTTTACGGGCGCAAGAAATAGACGAAAACCTATGAATGCTTCAAGTGTGAATATGGCTCTAAGGCGTTTAGGTTATCAGGGCGTAATGACGGCACATTCATTTAGAACAATGGCATCGACCATGCTTAATGAAATGGGATATAGCCCTGATGCGATTGAAAAACAGTTGCATCATAAAGATAGCAACAGAATTAGGGCGGTATACAACAGGGCGCAATATTTAGAGGAAAGGCGGTTGTTACTGCAACAATGGGCTGATTATTTGGACACGCTAAAAAATGGTGCTGATGTAATGCAAATTAATGAAATTTGACTTTAATATTAATTGTATGTACAAAAGCCATATATGAATGAATTAGAATTTCAGTGGGATGAAAAGAAGCGTTTAGCCAATATCAAAAAACATAATATAGATTTTGCTGATGTGGTTGGTATCTTCTATGACAATGAAACCCTAATTATAGAAGACCCTGAACATTATGATGAACAGCGTTATCTTGCATTAGGAATAGATACTAAATGTCGTGTTGTTCTTGTGGTGCATGTTTATAAAGATATTGATGTGATACGCATTATTTCAGCACGTAAAGCAGACCCAAAAGAACGCATCCAATTTTCAGGTAATAACTTATGAAAGATAATTATGATTTTAGCAAGGCAAAACGTGGCGCAGTTATAAAGACCAATAAGGAGAAAATCACCATCAGGCTTGACCCTGTTATTATCCAGTGGTTTAGAGATCAAGTGAAAGGCGGTGGTAATTATCAGACCTTAATTAATGAGGCTTTAAAAGCACATATAATGCAACAGGGGGAATCCTTAGAGGAAACCTTGAGGCGTGTTATCCGTGAAGAAATACCAGTGGGAAAAGTAGCCTAGATATTTTAGTAATACTTAAACTTAAATTATAGCGGGGCAAATGCTCCGCTTTTTTGTGCCTGAAATAAAGTGAAATTATGCCCTAAAAATATGGGGGTACTTTTCAGGAATGGTGAAAATGCCAATTTTACAAAAAGGGGGTAATTCTGGGAGTGGTGGACTTTTATACATATTCTTATATAGAATGTTAGCTGATAACAAAAACAAGGGCTTAGAAGCATGTTAAATAGTGAGTTTATCGCCACGGTAGAGGGCGACAAAGTACCGCGCAAATATTTTGATGGGCGGGGTATGTATATTTACGTTCAGCCGTCAGGGGCTAAATACTGGCGTTTAAAATACCGATATGAAGGCTTAGAAAAAACCTATGCAATGGGCGTATATCCGCGCGTGTCTTTAGAAATTGCACGGGAAAAAACCGAGGAAGCAAAGCAATTATTAATCCAAGGCATTGACCCAAACGAGTACAAAAAAAACCAAGGCTTTGAGATCGTCGCGCGTGAATGGTTTGAAAATAAAAAAGACGGGTGGAAAAGTCGCCATGCTCAAGTAGTTATCGACTCCCTAGAAAAAGATGTATTTCCCTATCTTGGGGCGCGCAACCTAAGCGCAATTAGACCACCAGAACTATTAACCATTATCAGGCGCATAGAAAAACGAGGGGCTTCACGGGTAGCCGAAAAAGTATTGCAAAGAATCCGCGCCATATTCCGCTATGGTATCCAAACAGGGAGAGCAAAAAATAATCCTGCCTCTGAATTAACAGGCGTAATAAAAACCCAAAAAGTACAACACCGAAAAGCCCTACCGATTGAAGAACTCCCTGCCTTTATACAAGACGTAAAAAACTACGAAGGCATGACAAGCACCCGCAACGCCATTTTATTAATGCTCTTAACTTTCGTTCGTACTGATGAACTAAGAAGTGCCACATGGGATGAAATTAACCTAGAGGAAAAGGTATGGCATATTCAGGGCGACCGTACCAAAATGGAACGACCGCATATCGTGCCACTCAGTCACCAAGCAATAAGCCTATTAAAAGAACTCCCAAGCTACCCAAGCAAAGGCTATTTATTTGAAGGACGAAAAGCAGGGCATTCAATCTCAGATAAAACCATGATTCACGCCCTTTATAGAATGGGCTATAAAAACAAAGCAACCATTCACGGATTTAGAGGGGTAGCCAGTACCGTACTCAATGAATCGCGCCTGTATTCTGTAGACGTTATTGAAAGACAACTAGCGCATATCGACGGCAACGCAACCCGCAGAGCATACAACCACGCGCAATACCTGCCAGAAAGAGAAACTATGATGCAATGGTGGGCTGATTATTTAGATGAAGCGCAAGGTATAAACCAAGTGGGAATAGTGGGACGGTTGAAAGGTTTGTTTAGTCGATGAAAAAATACAGCCCTTATAAT
>QOAQ01000014.1 GCA_003972955.1 Aquificaceae bacterium | reverse complement strand
AGTAGTGTGGATAGTGGATGATGAGCAGTCAATTCGCTGGGTATTAGAACGCGCTTTAACAAAAGCAGAGATGGATGTGATGAGTTTTGAGTCTGCTAATGAACTGTTAAGTGCGTTGGATGATGCGCAGCCAGAAGTAATTATTTCTGATATTCGTATGCCCGAAATGGATGGTTTTGAATTATTAAAACGAGTACAGCGACGCTTTCCTGATATTCCTGTGATTATTATGACCGCGCATTCTGATATGGATAGTGCCGTGTCTGCCTATGAGAAAGGGGCATTTGAGTATTTGCCTAAACCTTTTGATATTAATGATGCAACCGCCTTGGCAAAAAGAGCCACTGAGCAATATCGTTCACAACACAGCGAAGACGCTATGGAGGTCGATGAGCAGAATATAGTGGTGGAGTCGCAAGAAATTATTGGTCAATCACCTGCAATGCAAGAGGTTTTTCGTGCCATTGGGCGTTTGAGTAAATCGAGCATTTCTGTATTGGTAACAGGAGAGTCAGGGACAGGTAAAGAACTGGTTGCAAAAGCTTTGCATACACATAGTCCACGCTCAGATGCACCGTATATTGAGATTAATACGGCGGCTATTCCTAAAGATTTATTAGAATCAGAGTTGTTTGGGCATGAAAAGGGGGCATTTACAGGCGCGCATGTTCAGCGTAAAGGACGTTTTGAGCAAGCCAATAAAGGCACCTTATTTTTAGATGAAATTGGTGATATGCCCGCAGAATTACAAACACGTTTATTGCGTGTTTTGTCGGAAGGAAAATTTTATCGCGTGGGCGGACATGTGCCTGTGCAAGTTGATGTTCGCGTGATTGCAGCAACCCATCAAGACCTAGAGCAACGTGTAGAAGAAGGTTTATTCCGTGAAGATTTATTTCATCGCCTAAATGTTATTCGTGTGAAAATCCCGCCCTTACGTGACCGTGGTGAAGATATTGTTTTATTGTTACAGCGTTTTTTAAAAAATGCTGCAGAAGAGTTGCAAGTAGAGCAAAAAACGGTTGCCCCAGAGGTGATGAAATATGTTCAATCATTACAGTGGCCAGGAAACGTTCGACAGCTTGAAAATGTCAGTCGTTGGTTAATGGTGATGGCGACAGGGCGTGAGATTACTTTGGATGACTTTCCTGATGAATTAAAAACCGAAGTATCAAACAAGTGCGCTGATCATGATTGGAAAGTTGCTTTAAGAGAAGAAGTAAATCACCGCTTGAATCGTGGTGAGACACGTATCTTTGATGAGTTATACCCGCTATTTGAAAGTGTGGCACTGAATGCCGCGCTAGAGAAAACAGGTGGCAGAAAAAAAGAAGCCGCTGATTTACTGGGTTGGGGGCGCAATACCTTAACGCGAAAAATGAAAGAGTTTGATGGTTTAGATTTATCGTAACTGATTCAGGTTTAACAGCAACATTTTGTCCGTGTTGTTCTGTGTATTCCGTGGTTTTAAATTATTTATTTTTAAACCACGGAACACACGGAATACACGGACGACATATATTAATTATAGATATTCACTTAAACAATTTCCCTTCGACTCCGCTCAGGGAGCGGGCTCCCTGAGCGGAGTCGAAGGGAATGGAAATTTAATATATGGAAGACTATAGATGTTATTAGCGGATGTTACGGTTCAGATGCCTCCTAAAATTTTAGCTAGTTACGAGGCTCTAGCCGTTCTGGAGTGAGGGTGTTGGTAGACTTCTCGTAACTAGAAATGTGTAAACTACTTTTGGTTTGTATGAAGGACGCCAAGTTTTGTTCGTGTTGTTCTGTGTATTCCGTGGTTTTAAATTATTTATTTTTAAACCATGGAACACACGGAATACACAGAAGGCGTACCTTATTAGATACTGATGTTACGATTCTGATACCTTCTAAAATTTATCGTAGCCACAAGACATGCCTTGTCGCTACAAAAAATGGAGCTTTGATCATATTATGCGTATGATACGACTCCTTCTTTTTTACTCTATCTATTATAATGACAACAATACACAAGCGTTGGATTCTCAATGGACTATTACTCTTATTAGTCGTCGCTCTACTTGCTGTTATCATCCAAACATTAAATCCCCCGAGAGTAGCGCGTGATTCTCTTTACGATAAACGTATGGGAGATGAAATTGTTTCTATTCGTATTCATCGCCAAAGTCAAACCGCTAAAAATATCGTATTAGAAAAAGCATCAGGAAAGTGGATGATGAAAACACCCATTCAAGCAGCGGTGGATGAGCGTAAAATCAAACATTTAATGACCTTGCTTTCAGAGACGATAGATGCGCGTTATTCTGTAAAAGGGAAAAAACTATCGGTCTTTGGTTTAGAAAAACCTCAAGCAAGTATTGCATTTAATGGTGTAGAGATACAATTCGGTTCGCTTAATCCCGTCAGTCATAAGCGTTATTTGAGAAAAGGGGCAACAATCTATATGGTTGCAGAGACGATATATGGGGCACTTTTGAACAATGCTGATAGTTTCATGCAAAAAAACTCGAATTAAACCGTTTATCCGTGTGATAATCACCGCCTTTTAAAATAACGAATACAATTTAGCAACTCTATGCCTCTGCCTTTTTCTGTCCAATTTCTTCCTGTGGAAAACATCTCAGCCCTTGATGCGGATGAGAACATACTGGCAGCTATTCGCTATGCATCAATAGCGAGTAAAGAAAATACAAAGAAACCCCTTTTTTCTGTTGGCTTGCCGAATCTAGCATTATCAAATGTTGTTGAGGTTTGGTATAGCGATGAGCCAGTGCAGACAAGCTCCATGAATGGTCTTCAGCTTGCTTACAATGATGATATTTTATTTGGTCATTTATTATTAGATGAAACCAATTATGAAGATATTGATTTGGCTTCTAAAGATGCTTACCGTTTAGTTTTAGAGACTATTCATTCCTTGGGTTATCCCTATATTTTGCGTATCTGGAATTATTTTTCTTCGATCAATGAAGATCAACAAGGGCTGGAGCGGTATAAAAAATTTTGTTTAGGTCGTCAGCAAACATTAGATCAATTCGGTAGTTTTGCCTACTCCCCACCCGCTGCAACAGCGATTGGTACATCGTGCGGTGGTTTGCAGGTTTATTTTATAGCGGCTAAAGAGCCAGGTATTCAATTAGAAAACCCGCGTCAAACCTCTGCTTTTTTATATCCACCACAATATGGTTCTGCTAGTCCTGCATTTTCTCGTGCAACGGTTAAAAAATGGC
Source organism: Aquificaceae bacterium (assembly GCA_003972955.1). Lineage (GTDB taxonomy): Bacteria > Pseudomonadota > Gammaproteobacteria > Thiotrichales > Thiotrichaceae > JAGLBW01. The sequence continues at coordinate 1,816 of QOAQ01000014.1, read as the reverse complement.
AAGATACAACGCATTTATATATTTCAGGGACGGCAAGTATTGTTGGCCATGAAACGCGTCATATAGGTCAGGTATTAAAACAATTAGAAGAGACATTGGAGAATATTGAAGCGCTAGTACAACATGGTGCAGAGACGCAAGATTTACCCATTCATCATTTAACCGATTTGTCTTATTTGAAAGTCTATTTGCGTGATCTTTTTATGTTGTCGATTACAGAAGAATTACTCATTCGTCGCTATGGTCGTCACTTGCCTATGGTTTTGTTTTTACATGGTGATGTGTGTCGTGCTGATTTATTGGTTGAAATTGAAGCTGCCTATATTTTAAACGATGACATGTAAGCGATATAACTGAATACTATGCCTGAACTTCCTGAAGTTGAAACAACCTGTCGTGGTATTCGACCGTATGTTGTAGGCTATAATGTACGCGCTATTATAGTGCGTCAACCTAAATTACGCTGGCAAATACCTACGTCATTACATGAGTTAGAAGGTCAAAAAATTTTATCGGTAACACGCAGGGCAAAATACATACTGATGGAATCTGCTAAAGGCACTGCCATTTTGCATTTGGGCATGTCGGGTAGTTTACGTGTTATTGATGCTAGTTTAGCGCCTGAAAAGCATGATCATGTTGATATTATATTTTCAACAGGAAAAGCGATTCGCCTACATGATCCGCGTCGTTTTGGTGCGGTTCTCTGGACAAGAGAAGACCCATTACAACATAAGTTGCTATGTCATTTAGGCCCAGAGCCGTTAAGTGATGAGTTTGATGCGATGTTTTTGTATAAAGCATCACGTAAACGTAAGGTGTCAGTTAAACAATTTATTATGAATGCTCAGGTCGTTGTCGGTGTTGGGAATATTTATGCCAGTGAGTCATTGTTTATGGCGGGTATATCGCCCAAAATAGCAGCAGGAAGAATTTCTTTAGCACGTTATAAAAAATTAGTTGATGCGATCAAAAGAGTATTAGCACGTTCAATAGAGCAGGGTGGTACGACATTGCGTGATTTTATACAAGCAGAAGGCAAGCCTGGATATTTTCAACAACAATTAAAGGTATATGGTCGAGCTGGGGAAAAATGTACAGTGTGTAAGTCACAGATAAAACAAATAAGCCAAAGACAGCGTTCTAGTTTTTACTGTTCGAACTGTCAAAAATAGTAAGGACTCAGAATTAAATAATCTACGAAACTTAAATGCTTTTTTATCCCATATTGAATGCTCTCAGTCGTGCGTAGAGTGACTATGCGCCTTTTGATATCATTCAATCTGAGATGAAATTCTGTGTTACGTTCTACACATTATTCAATTCTGAGTCTTAAGAGAGTTAGTCTGGAGTGGTTTGAAACCAAAGAGTAAATTTATGATTCCAAAGATAAAAAGAACGATTACGTCATTATTACCTGTTGATGATAGTAGAGAAGGAGAATGCAATGGTTGTGGTGACTGTTGTAAATTACCTTTTCGCTGCGCTTTTTTAAAGGAATCTGCAAAGGGACGTTACACCTGTTCTATCTATAAAGTTCGCCCACCAAATTGTAGAAAATTTCCTCGTAGTCGAAAGCAATGGGAAACAGTAAAGGAAAATTGTGGTTATAGTTTTCCTGATGTTGGTATTAGGGTTGAGAATTAAGCCGATAATTTCCCTTCGACTCCGCTCAGGGAGCTAGTACTCCAACAATATTGTATTGATGGATACAGCGAGTCAGAAAGCGGTTAGCCACTAGGCGCACTTTGCAGGGAATGGTCACTCCCTTCACAAAAAGTGCAACAACGTGGATGACCGCTTTCTGGCTCGCCCG
>QOAQ01000118.1 GCA_003972955.1 Aquificaceae bacterium | reverse complement strand
CCTGTTAATACCTTCACGCGACTTATCAACCCCTGTCGTGCGGGGTGTTCAATGCAAGGCATCCATCACCCTGCTTATCGAGACACTCATCAAGAAGCATCCTTGCTATTAAAACAGCCTACGATGGCGGTGATTAAAGGTGATGGTGGCGAAACAGAGTGGAATCCTGATATGAAAAACTTAGTCCGCTCTATTAAAAATGAACAACTTATTGAGGAAGAATGGTCGCCTCTTTTTCCTAAACGTCATGTTAAAGACAAAAAACTTGACCCTTCAAAACTGGCAAAAGTATGGAATGGCTCTGTTGATGATGAATATGGCGTGGGCGCAATTATTGGCACAACGGCGATCACTCTTTATACAATGAATAAAGCAGACAGCCATGAAGCCGCACTTGAAATGGCAAAAGATTGGTGGGATGCTAGGGATAAATCACGGTTTTAAGCAGTACTAAATTTCTGCAAATGCACACATTATGAACTAACCTTCAGAATCTCACCTAAAAAACTTAAGAGGTATACGATGTTAGAAAAGCTCTTTCAATTGCAACAGGCAGGAACAACCGTCCGCACCGAAGTCATGGCGGGCATATCCACTTTTTTAGCCATGTCTTATATTATTATTGTCAATCCTGACTTACTGAGTATCGCGGGCATGGATAAAGGCGCGGTATTTACGGCAACGTGTATTGCCGCAGCGATTGGCTCGTTAATTATGGGCTTATATGCTAACTACCCCGTAGCACTTGCTCCTGGTATGGGTCTTAATGCCTTCTTCACTTTCGGGGTTGTTAAGGGCATGGGCTACACATGGGAGATTGCTTTAGGTGCTGTCTTTATTTCAGGTGTTATATTTTTGCTTATCAGTCTTTTTAAGCTACGCCAGTGGATTATCGAAAGTATTCCTCAATCTATGCGCTACAGTATTGCTGCTGGTATCGGCTTTTTTCTGGCATTGATTGCACTGAAAAATGTTGGTCTTGTTGTTGATAACCCTGCCACATTGGTTTCTCTAGGTCATATCACCTCTGCTGAATCACTCTTTACATTGGGCGGATTTCTCTTAATTGGTGCGCTTGCTTATCGTGGTATTTTAGGTTCGGTGATGATCGTCATTATCGCCATCACCGTTGCTGCATTTTTCTTAGGGAAAATTGATTACAATGGCTTTATATCAGCACCACCTTCGATTACCCCTACCCTATTAAAAATGGACATTGCGGGTGCATTTAATATTGGCATGATTAGCGTTATTTTTGCCTTTCTCTTTGTTGATTTATTTGATACTTCAGGGACATTAATTGCGGTATCACAACAAGGAAATTTACTTGATAAAGACGGCAAACTTCCGCGTATTGGCAAAGCCATGACTGCCGATAGTGTTGCAACCATTGCAGGTGCTGGTTTAGGAACTTCTAACACCACCAGTTATATTGAAAGTGGTGTCGGTATTGCCGCAGGTGGACGTACAGGTTTAACCGCGGTGGTAACAGGAATCCTCTTTTTACTGGCACTCTTTTTTGCTCCCATCGCCTCAATGGTTCCCAGTTACGCAACCGCACCCGCTTTATTATTTGTTGCCGTATTAATGAGTAGCAGTCTAGCCAAAATTGACTGGCAAGATATAACCGAAGCTGTTCCTGCTGTCGTCACCATGCTAATGATGCCTTTCTCCTTCTCAATCGCTGAAGGTATTGCCGTCGGTTTCATCTGCTATGCCATTATAAAAATACTCTCAGGGCGTTTTGAAGATATGACGATTGGTGTTTATGTTATTAGTGCCTTATTTATTGCTAAATTTTTGTTTATTTAGACGCGTAAATACAATAAGTTTGACCGCTTTTTATCATACAGATGATGTTATGAGTCCCCTTAGGTCTCATAACATCTGTCAAATTAAAGGCACTCAATATGAACAAAATCTACATCACCGCTAATGATTTATTACTAGACTCTTATAAACTAGCGATTAATATGTATGACAGTGGTTTTCGTCCTGATTTTATTGTGGGAATCTGGCGAGGAGGTACGCCGGTAGGGATTGCCGTACAAGAAATGCTCGCTTATCTTGGCGCTAAATCAGATCATATCGCTATTCGTACCTCATCGTATACGGGTATTGGAGAACAGAATAAAACTGTTCAAGTTCATGGGCTTGACTATATTATTCGTAATATAAATTATGACGATAAACTACTGCTTGTTGATGATGTCTATGACTCAGGACGTAGCATTCAAGCCGTGATTGAAACACTGCAAGATAAATCACGTCGCAACACGCCTGATGATATTCGCATTGCGACACCGTGGTTTAAACCCAATAATAATTTAACTAAGCGTGTGCCCGATTATTACCTACATTCAACCGATGAATGGCTGGTATTTCCTCACGAATTAGAAGACTTAACCGAAGAAGAAATTTTTGCCAATAAACCAGGGCTAAAAAATTTATTACAACGGAAAAAATAATAATGACTATAAACTCAACACTACAACAGTGGATGCAGGGAAAGCTATTTTGGACTGCCTTCATTCTGCTCGGCGTATCAATGGAAGGCGTTGCGCTCTTTTATCAATATGTTTTAGACGAGCCTCCTTGTATTTTGTGCATACATTTTCGCTTACTATTTGCCGTCATTATTATTATTGCACTAAAAATGCTATGGCTAAGGTCTTATAAATTCAGTCGCATCGTCGCCTCGCTGTCATTATTAGCGGTTTCTGGCGTTATGGCGGAACGCTCCTACCAATTACTCGGTACAGAACGCCGTTTTATTCTCGGTGAATGCAGTATGGACTTAGGTTTCCCTGCTTGGCTTGCGGTCGATAAGTGGGTTCCTTGGCTGTTTCAGCCCTTAACCTCTTGTGGCTACACCCCTGAAATAGTGTTTGGCATTACTATGGCAGAAGCACTTAGTGTCTTTTCCATTATCATGGTTTTATTTACCGCATGGATGTTGTTTGCAAGTTTAAAATCCACTAACTATTAAACGAATTAAAGGCAAGCATGAGACTACTGAGTTTATTCAAGTATGACTTAGCCGAAGAATCAAAAGTCTGGGTAAAAGAAGGCTTAATTGAACGTGCTCAAGCTGAAGCGATCTGTAAAAAATATGATGTTGATTACGATGCGACAGAGCGTAAAAGCTTTGGATATTTAGCACTGCTTGCCTTAGCGTATCTTTTTGTTGGTATTGCCGTCATTCTATTAATTAGTTCAAACTGGGAGCATATTCCCCGCGCACTACGTATGGCTGGCTTGGTGTTGGCTACCGCAAGCATCCATTTCGTTGGCTTGCATTATTATGAGAAGTCCCCTCAAAAAGGCACGCTATTGTTCTTTCTTGGTAGCTTATTATACGGTGCATCCATTATCCTCATCGCCCAGATGTATCACTTAGGCGAACACATGCCAGACGGTGTTTTTTGGTGGGCGGTGGGTATTCTACCTTTTGTCTGGATGAGTAAAAGCAATTGGTTGATGATGCTCCCGCTGGCACTAAGCGCCCTCTGGTTTGGTATGGAGCAAGATATGGGCTTTTATCAAATCGGCTTTATCTTCTTTATTCTGTTTGCCTTTTATGGTGCATTTAAGTGGCAAAGTAATCTACTTGCCTTTATCGCCAGCATCATCGCCATCGTGTATTGGATAGAAGGCACAGCCTATGGCGTGTTTCATTTAGATATAGAAGCACTATGGGTTATTGCCGCAGGTATTATTGTCGGCATTTACGGAATCGCTGTCTTTTTAGCACAAAATAAATCACCCCGTCACCAAGCCTACGCCGCCCTGCTACAATTATGGTGCTTACGATTTATTATCTTTAGTGCCTTTCTGCTTACCTTTAAAGATGTCTGGAAATCGTTACTTATTTATGATGATGCATTCACCTTACCCGCTGTCGGCATTGGTCTTGCATCTGCCAGTATTGGCTATGCTTTTTCCATCTACAAAAAATGCTTCATGCCTGTTGGTGCGTGGTTTATCTTATTTAGCCTCACCGCCATAACAGGACTACTGGCAAAAGACAGCTTATCGCCTGCAATAATGAGCATCATTTTCAATATCATCTTTATCGCCATCGCGGTTTATTTAATTATCGAAGGTGTCGATAAAGGCATAACACATTACTTCTTCCTTGGTGTTCTCAGTGTTTTAAGCATCGCATTTGTCCGCTATATTAATTTAATTGGTGATTATATTGGAGCAGCCATTTTGTTTTTGGTACTAGCAGGCGTACTCTTAGCTGCCGCAAAATACTGGCGTAAAAAGCAAATAAAACAAGGGGAAGGCGCATGAGCAAGCAACTGAAACTTGGCTTTATTTTAGCGATAGCCTTTCAAGCCTTTATTTTGGTGTGGATGCTTATTTCTGCCAACCTACCGCGGTGGTTTGGGCAAGAAATAAAAGTATACACCCGCCCTATTGACCCACGTTCATTATTCCGTGGAAACTACGCACATTTAGATTATCCTCTCGAAAGAATAAGCCTATCTAAAGACCAAGCACTTTATGATAAAACCTTACGCAGAGGTGAAGTTATTTACTTATCGCTCACACAAGATGATAAAGGAATTTATATCGCCAAGACCTTACACCTTAGCCCACCAGAAAATGAAATTTACCTACAAGGCCGTGTCTTAACAGCTCATCATGCAGAAGAATATTCCTCTCTTCGCCTAAGGTTTGCCAATATAAATGCCTTTTTTTCCCCAAAAGAAAAAGCCTTAGCCTTGGAACAACAACTGAGAAACGAAGCAATTGCCGTGCTAATGGTAAGTGACAGTGGTAAGGCGATATTAAAAACAATTGAAGCCTCGCATAACAAAAACTAACAAGCGACATATAGGCTATATAGTCTTTCATATATTAAATTTCCATCCCCTTCGACTCCGCTCAGGGAACTCGCTCCCTGAGCGGAGTCGAAGGAAAATTGTTTAAATGGATATCTATAACTTATTTTTTGCTTCAATTTTAAAGCTGGGTATATCAGCCTTAGCAACTACAAATAAAACAATACCTGTAAAAATAAAGAAGAAAGCAGATGCTAAAAAGCTTGCCGATACAGGGCTTTTCATCCCATATTCTTGTACTTTAAAATATAAAACAACCGCAGACACGATGGCTAATATAAAACAAATCTTACTTGTAACCGCCGAGACTTTTTGAAAAGTATTTTTC
>QOAQ01000158.1 GCA_003972955.1 Aquificaceae bacterium | reverse complement strand
AGTTTTTGCCCTGCCCATTTTTACTTGTGAAGCGCAGGAGTAAGCGGGTAGCTGGGTCGCCTTTTCTTTGGTTCGGATCGACTGGCGACGCAAAAGAAATGAACTCGTAGCCGTTAAGACGCTTTGCAAATCAACAAAAGCTTAGTCGGCTACGAAAACCTTGCAGTGAAAATAAAAAACCACCACTGCGTAACATCAGTTACCTAAATCACACAAATTTTTTTATAGCAGTTTTATTTTCTCAGAATTTCGATGTAGCTCGCCAGCGTCTTCTAATTTCTTTAACTCTCGATAAAAAGTCTCATGTGCTAAACCTATTTTCTGCGCCATATCTTTTAATGATATGTTTAATCGCATCTCTCTATTTTCATCAATATTAGTACGAATAAAGCTAAGGATTCGTTCTTTTGCGGAGCGGATATTCTTAATTTCATTTATTGCACGTAAATCTCTAATTTGACGTGAGAATACGGCTAATAAATCGATCATTACTTCTGGGTGTGTTTGTAATAATTGTAAAAGATCTTCTTTTTTAGCAAAAGAAAGTTCACAACGAGAATCGACAACAGCAGAGCAGTGATACTGATCAGAGAAGAGTGAGGCTTCAGCAATAGCTTCCCCCTGTTGTCCTACATGCAAAACAACAGGATGACCGTCGATGGCATTTCTGATTAATTTTATTTTTCCCTTCTGGATAAAATAAAGGTTGCTAACATTATCACCTTGATTAAATAGCACGTCGCCTTTGTCTAATAATAAACGTTGAGGTTTTAAGGTGCTCGGTAGTTTTTTAAAGAGTCTTTTAATCATTTTTTAACCCACCAGCTTCCCCAGAATATAAGCAATGTATTATTTTGGCGTTTCTGGTGTTTTAGTTGTGGTGGGCGGAGTGTCTTCTGTTTGCTGTTCTTCGTCTGGGACATCGATGATAATGCTTGCTTGTAATTTTAGCTGCTCTACACAGTCATTCAAATAGGCATCCATTTCCTCTTTTTTAACATTATCCTCTTTTGCATAGGCATTACATTCATCTAAAAACATTTCTTCATTAAGAAGATCCATCGCTAGTATATCCTGCTCAGTTAATTCTACTTCTTCAGCATTCGCATTCTCATCGGTAGCGGTGTTAGCTTGAGCATTATCACTTATATTTTTATTGCCTGATGTTGATTTAAGTGTGCTTGTATTAGAAGCATCGTTCGTAGCTACCTTGTCATCACCACAGGCGCTTATGCTTAGCAGTAAAAATAATGTAAGTGTGATTTTTTTTATCATAAAATCCTTCCTTGGATGTCTATCCATCAAAATAATCTTAGAAACCTGTTTGAGAGTAGCGAAGCTACTGCGAAAAAGCCAAATTTAGCTATATTTTCCCTCGCTACGGCTTATATTCTCGGACAAGCCTCCTATAGTTGATGTTCACTTAAATAATATCCCTTCGACTCCGCTCAGGGAGCTAACTCCCTGAGTGGAGTCGAAGGGAATGGAAATTTAATATATGAAAACTATAGTTGTTTAAACAATACTTTTGAATTGCGCTGATAATTATACAATGCCTTTTTCTTTGCAGGTAAGTCTTCTACATCACCCAGAATAAACCCACGTTCTTTAAACCAGTCTATCGATTGCGTACTTAGTACCAGTAATTGTTGTAACAGTTTTTCTTTGGCTAATTTTGTAATGGTGTTCAGTATTTTATCCCCGCGTCCACCCTTGCGGTAATCAGGATGAATAACAAGACAAGCCAGCTCCCCCGTTTTATCATCCATTTCATACAGTGCGGCACAACCGATGACTTTGCCGTCACGTTTGATAATAGTAAAATTACCAACTTCTAATTCAAGTTGCTCACGTGAGCGTTTAATTAAAATACCTCGCTCTTCCAATGGCGTGATAAGTTCGATAATGCCGCTGACATCATCAATGCTTGCCTGACGAATTTCATCATACAGACTAGCAGTAAACATTGTGCCTATACCATCGCGGGTATAAAGCTCTAGCAATAAACCACCATTTTGTTTGGCATTGATTAAATGTACACGTTTAACCCCTTGATTTAACGCACTGCTAATATCTTTTAAGAGCGGAAATTTAGCGGTGGTTTGTAGCATATCTTGCAGATCAATTTCTCGGGCTAAACCATATTGATGTTGTGTAATAAAAATAAGCTTATCAGCCTGCATCTGTTTGGCAACAACATTCGCAACCTCTTCATAACGCAAATTATACGCTTCCCCTGTGGGAGAGAAACCGAGCGATGAGAGCAGTACAATATTGCTATTATCCAGTAAAGAGTGAATTAATGCTGTATTGATTTTGCGTACTTTTCCTGTGTGTTGATAGTCGATACCCTCAAACACACCAACAGGTTTTGCAGTGATAAAATTACCTGACAAAATACCTAGCTCATCATTAATAATCGGCGGTCTATTTAGCGCATGGCTGAGTTTATTTTCAATTTCAACACGCAAAGCACCAATCGTTTCTTTAACAATTTTTAAAGTATCATCATCGGTTATACGCAGGTCATTGGCTATATCAATAGGATAATCAACTTGTTGCAAATGCTGGTCTATTTGTAAGCGCGCGCCATGTACGAGAATAATATGCGCCCCTAGAGCAGAGAGAATCGCAATATCATTGGTGATACTGGCAAAATGCAGGCTATTAATAACCCCACCCGAAAAGGCAATAACAAAGGTCTTACCGCGGTGTAGGTGAATATAAGGCGCAGCTTCACGAAAAAAATCAATTAGAGAGTCATTCGCTTGCATATCAAGAACCCTAGTCAAACTGCTGAACCCATGAGACTAATTCTTGCATAAGCTTTTGCTCGTGTTCAGACAAGTCTCGCTGGGATATTTCTTCTAACAGATTATTAAACTCATGCACCGTGAGCGTGCTACCGTATTCGCCATCAACCAAACGTGCATGGCAGAATTCTTGCCATTCTAATTGCTCATCATGCGCTAATGTTTCAGGCCAATTACGCGCACGGTAACGCGGAAATAAGGTCTCCAAGCGAATATCAGAGAAGGCAGGGTTAAGACTAGCCAGCGACTCAGGCGATGTTTTGATGATTTGGTTACACATTCTACGGTCACTGGCATTAATAAAGCCGTTGTAAAGTGCAGAATCGGCATCTGTCTCACCAAAATCACGCTTCTGCTGATACATTTCTTGCAAGCGTGGCACAAGTGTTTTATCCGCGACTAATTTTTGTTTATTGGCTTCTACTACAGCCCAATCAATCTGCCATTTTTCTGCCATCTCAGAACTCAGCGTGTTAGTGGGCGAGAGTGCAGGTGATTTATTAAGGTGGATACCTTTTAGTGCGACACGTACATCACCCTCCTTGCGTTCATGGTAGGGAGTGTACAGATTAACGGCAATATCCTCGGCGCTCAGGCTAAGTAATAGCTCAGGGTCTTGGCGTAAATCAAAACAAATTATTTCATTTTGATTTGTTGGGTGTTGCAGCAAAGGATAGATCGGTGAAATACACCCTTGACTGGCAGGAAACATACCCGAAACGTGCAAGACAACCTTATCGGAGTGTGCATTAACCAGTTCAGAGGCTTTATTTTTTTTGCGTAGACTAAAATAATAATCAAACAGACGCGGTTGATGCTTTTTGATTAAACGCGCCATTTCGATAGTGGCACGCACATCAACTAAGGCATCATGAGCACCAGCGTGTTCGATACCATTAGCAGTAGTTAAATCTTCTAAACGAAAACTAGCTGTACCGTCTTCACGTATTGGCCACTCAATTCCTTCAGGGCGTAGCGCATAGGTCATACGCACTAAATCGAGAATATCCCAACGGCTATTACCGTTTTGCCATTCACGCGCATACGGGTCGATAAAATTACGGTAGAAACCGAAACGTGTTACCTCATCATCAAAACGAATGCTGTTATAACCAACACCACAAGTCCCCGGTTTTGAAAAAGCGTCATTAATTTGTTGAAAAAACTCAGCCTCAGGAATACCCTCACGTGTAGCACGTTGCGGAGTGATACCCGTGACTAAAATAGCTTCAGGGTGTGGAATAAAGTCATTACTCGGCTTACAAAATATCTCAATAGGCTTGCCGATAGGCTCTAGGTCAAGCGTTGTGCGAATAGCAGCAAACTGAGATGGGCGGTCTTTACGTGGATTAACGCCCCATGTTTCGTAGTCATGCCAGAGTAGAGTCGTTTCAGCCAAGGGAGCATCCTTTGTTATTAATGTATGAGGTTGTCGATTATTACTTTAATTATTATTCTAGGCAAATTTTAAGAGTATTGTAGGAATTAATGGGGACTAAAAACTTGGGCACAGCATGGTGATGAATAAATCAGTAATAGAAATTCAAAAGAATCTAGATAAAGTCATTAAAAATTTAGGAAGTGATAGAGCAGCTACTTTTTTAGAAACAGTGTTGCGAATACTGGGGAATGCTGTAGATGATTTATTACTCAGCATTAAAGAAAAAAACTTAGCTTTATGCCGACAATATGCGCATAAACTAAAAGGATCATCCAGTTTATATGGCAGTCAAACGTTGCTAGAACTCCTTATGCATATAGAAAAGACACCAGAACTTATTATGGATAATGCAAGTAAGTATAGTGCCTTAGTCAGAGAGTTTGAGTTGGTCATACTGCAAATTAAGACCAGAATATCAGAACTTGACAAACTCGGATTAAAAATAACATAAGGCTTTGCTCTTATAAGGCTCCGACACTTAATAATCCCAACCAAAAAACCAATATATATTTCCAACATTATCAAAGACTTCGTAATAATTCTTAATCTAGCTCTGCTTCTTTTTTGTGATGAATAACTATAGATTTCGTTCATCTTACATTAATAAAAAGAGTAGCGAATGAAGAAACTATTATCCTATTTTATTTTATGGTTTGTCCTTTCAATTCAAGCTTCGGCAGCGATGGTATCTCCAATAGGCGGCGGTTATGAAGGTCAATCACAGTATATTGTGAAGTTAGAGTCAATGCCTTATGTTTATCGTTTGAATATATACGATGACAATCACGTATTACTAGTACTCCAGCAACATTGTATTGATGGGTACAGAGCAATCCAAAGCATTCAAGACAAGGCATGGTTCGAAGCCAATGGTTGTTCCCTTGGCGAGAGCCATAACGCCGTATTGAATGCTTTGGGTTGCTCCCTTCGGGCGAGCCAGA
>QOAQ01000153.1 GCA_003972955.1 Aquificaceae bacterium | reverse complement strand
ACCTTTACTACTTTCATATTTTTTTGCTCCAACTCACGAGCAAAACGCTGAAAAAACGGCCCCATTGGCCCTTGTAATAAAAGTATATTTTTATCTGTCATTTTTAATAATTCAAAAAAGTACCAATTAATTTAAGTTACAAAATCATAAAGAAGAAAAGCGTGGAAAGGATACTCTGAAATCTAGCACATTAACAGTAAGGGGCGCACCCAGACTATCTATCTATAAAGCGACATTATGGCGCTAGTATAGCAAACATTATGAATAATGCATTATTCCGGCTCCTCAGCAAAAAATTGAAGCTATTTTACAAAGAATGATCCAAGCCATATTTTTTAATACGATAACGTAACTGGCGAAATGTCATCCCTAATAGCTTCGCGGCTGCGGTACGATTCCAACGAGTTTGATCTAAAGCTTGCAATATTAAATCCTTCTCATTTGCTTGCAGAGCAGATACTTGAGGAAAGGAAGGGGTATTAGGAGCAGTAGACCAGTCAGGGACTGAAAGCTTTTCCTGTATGACAGCAGCCGTTTTAACAATAGGACTAATCTCTGGCAACTGCAAATCTTTAGGCTGAATGACATTATCATCACACAGTGTACTCGCCCGCTCTAATATATTTTCCAATTCTCGTACGTTTCCAGGAAAACTATAGTGTGCTAATGCTTGCTTTGCTGTCGGTGAGAGTAAAATATCAGGTAACTGCCAGCGAGAAGAGATTAACTTTAAAAAATACTCCGCGAGCAACAATACATCAGCATCCCTTTCTCTTAAGGGCGGCACATCTAATTTAATAACATTTAAACGATAATATAAATCTTGACGAAAATGTCCATTTTCAACTTCTGCTTCTAAATCTTTATGCGTCGCACTTAAAAGGCGCACATCGACAGAAATTTCTTCCACCCCACCAACAGGTTTAATTGCTTTTTCTTGTATAGCACGTAGTAGTTTAACTTGCATACCTAAAGGCAAATCAGCCACTTCGTCTAAAAATAAAGTACCACGATGTGCAGCTTGGAATAAGCCAATCTTGTCTTCAATAGCGCCTGTAAAACTACCTTTTTTATGACCAAAAAATTCACTTTCCATTAAATTTTCAGGTATTGCACCACAGTTAACAGGAACAAAAGGAGCTGTAGCACGCGGGCTTTGTGCATGTATTTGTTTGGCAACTAACTCTTTACCACTACCTGACTCACCATGCACAAAAACAGGTGCTTGGCTTCTGGCGAGTTTAGCAATGGTTGCTTTGAGTTTAGCAATACTACTCGACTCACCCAGAATAGGATTACCTGTTTCATGCTCTGCTTTCTTATTACTGGGCGTTTCATTTTCTTCGGATAATTTTAATGCTGTCTGCACTAAATCACGTAATTTTGTTAAATCCACTGGTTTGGATACAAAATCATAAGCACCTGCTTTTAGTGCTTCGACTGCCGCCTCCATACTGCCAAATGCTGTAATCATCGCAACAGGAATATGAGGATATTCTCGCTGGATATAACGCACAATATCAATACCTGAGCCATCAGGAAGTCGCATATCTGTTAAGCAAAGATCAGGTTTGAAGCTCTGAATACTGATCATTGCATCTTTTACCGTTCCTGCTGTTGCAGTATCTAAGCCCATACGCAAAAGTGTGATTTCTAAAAGCTCACAAATATCAGGTTCATCATCAATAATTAATACACGTTGTTGTTGCGCCATCGTTTTATCTTCTTTTTATTTATTATGTGCAAAAATAACTCTAAAACAACTTCCTCCTGCGGGAAGTCGAATATATTCTAAACTTGCATTATTGGTTAAACACAGCTCACGCGCCATAAATAAACCCAAACCGGTGCCTTGCGTGTTACTCGTAGTAAAAAAGGGCTCAAATAAACGCTCTTGATTCTTTTCGCTAATACCAGCACCATTATCAATTACATTTAACATCATCGTTTTAGTTTGTGGTCTTAAGCTACAGTTGATAGCTAAAACCAGATTATTTATATCATCACAGGCATATTTCACTGCATTACGACAAAGATTCCATAGCACCTGATGAAAATGTGTCGGATCAAATTGTACCTCTGCATCAATCGGATCGACGAACAAACTAACCTGATTAGCTTTTAAATCTGACTGCATTGAAAAATCATGTACAAATTCGCTTAACCACGTTTGCAAGTGCACCGCTTCTTTTTTGGGATTTTTCTTACGCGATAAATTCAGCACACTCTCAATGGTGACATTCATTCTTTTTGAATTTGATTGAATGATCTGCACCATACGCGTATCCGCTTTATCCAAGGCGGGAGACTCTGACAATAACTGTGCTGCATGACTGATAGCCCCCAAAGGATTACGAATCTCATGCGCTATATTTGCCGTCAATTGCCCTAAAGAAGCCATTTTTACTTCTTGTTGTTTTTCACGTTGCTCCGTTATATCGTCCAGATAAATTAAAGAAGCCCCTTTATTTCTCGAACCTAATTGTGATAAACGAAAACTTAGCTCTGTCGTCTGCCAATGTTTAATATCATACGACACAATTTTAGGACAAGTATGCTTAAACCAGTGTTGTAAGTGGATATTCAACTCTGGCGCTAAAGATTTCAGCGGCTGACTACGCCAACTAGCAGGCTCACCTAACATTTCCCATGCGCGAGGATTCATGTGCCGAATAACACCAGAACGCTCAACCACTAAAATACCCATTTGCAATTGATCTAAAATAGACTGATTCAACTGCGAAAGGCTTGCTATATCCTGTCCACGCTTCTTTGCCAACGCTGCTGTTTTAGAGGCTTTTTTTAACCAATCTCCCGCTAACCATGAAACCATCAATACAAAGAAAGTCAACAAACCAGCATGCGTTAATTGAGAAGAATCTACAACTGCTTTATTTTGCAAATAAATCTGTATTGATAACAGAGCAATCACACTAACGGCAGAGAGAAACAGTGAATTCTGCCCTGGTCTCAATACATTCGCTAAAATAACTGGTAAAGCAAAGAGCAAATCAATACCAGAATGCAAGCCTCCATTAGAATAAACCAACATTAACAACAGTATAATATCTATGCCGGTATGCAAATACACTTGGTCAACAAAGCTTGGCCAGCGAAAGTGAGCAAGAAAAACCCCAATCAGTGCTACACATAAATAAACCAGCGATACCGCATCAAATAGTACAGGTTGAAAACGACCAAGCTGAGCAAAAGAATGCCCTGTTAAACCAATAACAACCAACATACCCGCCAGTATCAAGCGGTAAATACTATAAAGCTGTAATGGACTCCAAGTATTTTCATCCAGCAAAAAAGCGGAAACAGGTAAGCCCTCTTGTTCTAATGCTACTTTTTGTGCTGTTTGGCGTGCTCTAGACTGCAAAAGATTTTATCCCCATGTATCACTGCTTTTTTTTCTGGGATGTAGATGCCACAACATGCACATTGCAGTATATTGTCACTTTTCTGCTTATTTTTAATTGCTTTATCAGTGCGACGCTCCCAATTAGCCCTAAGTAATTTTACAACAGTGAAGCTGACTGCCAGCAGAACGAGAAGTATTATTATTCTAAACATATGCTTATTGCTCTTTCTTAAAAATCAATTTAGGATCTGATACTCCAAAGCCTTAACGCAAGGGAATTAATTGCCCCTTACCTATTTTTTGTGCTTTAGACAAACTCTCCCAAGTATACTTTTGCCCGATCTCTACCGCCTCCAGCAAAGACAAGCCCTTTGCCAAACACGCGGCTACTGCCGAAGCTAACGTACAACCTGAACCATGATAAAGATGAGGCAATCGCCCCCATGATAAAGCACTAACTTCAGTTCCTTCTACCACCAACCTATTAATAACATTTTTCGTTGACTCATCATGCGTTCCTGTCAGCAGAATATTTTTACACTTACCTTCAAAAATAGATAAAATCTCAGCCTCAGGTACATTGGGCGTCACTAAACTTACTCTTGCTAATAATTGATTTTGAATACAATGCACCAACTCAGATTTAGCTAACGATGTCCCTCCGCCTGCCGCAAGCACAGGATCAAGCACCACAGGAATATCAGGATACTCGTCTAAAATAGAAACCAAAGTTGCCACTATGTCACAACTTCCCAATAGACCAATCTTAATCGCACTGACTTTTATATCTGACAAGATAACAGTCGCTTGCTGCAAAATATAATCAACCTCTAAAGGCTTTATTGAATACACATTATGCGTATCCTGTACCGTCAAACAGGTGATAACCGAAACCGCATGACAACCCATCGCAGAGATTGCCTCACTATCCGCCTGAATCCCCGCACCTCCCGTAGGATCATGACCAGAAAAACAAAGAACCACGGGCGGAGTATTCATATAAGTCTCATTATTAAAAGGTGAAGATAGCCACTCAAAAATGCAAATAAGTACAGTACCCAAGCACTTTGTTTTGATATAGTGACAGCAATTATTCAATATTAAAACCAAGCAGAGCCATTCTATGAGAAATGTACTACCTAAATTATTTTTATCCTGTTTTATTATCACTTCAACAGTAGCTACTGCCGAAGAAATGGATCATAGTAAGCACATGATGAACATGCAACACACGGCATCACAAGCACCTAAAAATCCAAGCAATACCATCTTGAAAGAAGCTGGCAATGATGTATTCGGTACTATTCAAGAAGCAATCAAACAGCTAGATGCCAACCCGAACACCAACTGGGCTAAGGTTGATCTCGAAGCGCTACGTCAACATTTAATCGACATGAAAAACTTCACAGTCGATGTGGCTATTCTTTCACAAAAAAATACCCCCAAAGGCACTAATATTGTTATTAAAGCAACAACAGATGCCGCCAAAAAATCGCTTGCCCGCGCGATGGCAGCGCATCCTGCCATGCTAAAAGCAGAAACGGGCTGGACAATGAAGGCAAAAGCCGAAGAAGATAAATTTATACTTGATATAAGCACCGAAAAACCAGCAGAAGTCGCTCGACTAAGAGCGTTAGGCTATATCGGCGTCATGGCTTTAGGTAACCACCATCAAATTCATCATTGGATGATGGCAAGTGGTAACAATCCTCATGGCACACATATGCAGCATTAATCACTCACTGATGTTACGCACTTTAGATTTCTATTTGTGCGTTTAAGCACAAATAGCACGATGCGATAGCGAGTGCGAAGCAGTAGTTCCCATTCTAACCGCGCCGAGCATTTGCAAGTAAAAATGGATCAGCAGGGCAAGCTGTTTGAGCGTAG
>QOAQ01000065.1 GCA_003972955.1 Aquificaceae bacterium | reverse complement strand
GCTATACCTACTTAATTTGGTCTATACCATCAACCTGTGTGTAAAATAAAAATACTATAGTCTTTAATATATTAAATTTCCATACCCTTCGACTCCGCTCGGGGGGCTTGCACCCTGAGGGGAGTCGAAGGGTAATTATTTAAGTGATGTCTATATCACACCTTATGTAGTTTTCTTTCCCTCACTGATCTGGAGTATAGAAAGAAAAACGCTCATACAATGCGACCGTTTCTCTTCTAAAATACTTTTACCGTGAATACCTGCATCCCAATCTGTCTCATAATTGTATAAAGGACACTATTATGAAAATTGCCATTCTTTCCCGTAACAAACACCTCTACTCCACTCGGCGGCTTCTCGAAGCGGCTCACGCACGAGGGCATTCTGCTATTGTGATAGATTTTTTACGTTGTTATATGAATATTACACCGCATAAACCAACAATTCATTTTCATGGGCGCGAACTTAATGATATAGATTCGGTCATACCTCGCATTGGAGCTTCAGTCAGTTTTTATGGTGCTGCGGTAGTTCGTCAGTTTGAAATGATGGGTATTCAGACGCTAAATAAATCGGTGGGTATTACACGTTCTAGAGATAAATTACACTCTTTGCAGATGCTGTCGCGTAAAGGCATTGGCTTGCCAATTACAGGTTTTGCCAACCGCCCTGATGAAATTGAAGATTTAATTCGCATGGTCGGTGGTGCGCCGTTGGTCATAAAACTGCTATCAGGAACGCAAGGGATTGGGGTAGTGTTAGCAGAAACAGAGCAGGCAGCAACCAGTGTTATCGAAGCCTTTATGGGCTTAAAAGCAAATATTCTGGTACAAGAATATATTGAAGAAGCCAAAGGCACGGATATTCGCTGTTTTGTGATTGGCAATAAAGTAGTCGCAGCAATGGAGCGTAAAGCAAGAGCAGGAGAATTTCGTTCTAATTTACATCGGGGAGGATCATCAAAACTGATAAAAATCACCCCTGAAGAACGCTCTACCGCAGTGAGATCAGCAAAGATATTAGGTTTGAATGTTGCCGGTGTTGATATTTTACGTGCCAATCATGGCCCTGTAGTGATGGAGGTAAACTCATCGCCAGGTTTAGAAGGGATAGAGGCAGCAACAGGGAAAGATATAGCAGGGATGATTATTGATTTTCTTGAGAAAACATCAAAACCGACACTAATAAAATCCGTCAAACAACAGGTAAATACAAGTTAAATTTTTTGCTTAATGTAGATTGCGATGCAAGGCATTTTTATAGCGATGCCTTAGCACGAATACTCCTTAAGCATTAAATGATTAAGGGGTCATTATGGGGAATAAAATAACAATAGGTGGTATCGAGATAAAATCAGGTGAGACTCGTTCGATAGACTTGCAACTGCCACCACTCTATACGCATACATCCGTTGCCATGCCCGTGCATGTTATCAATGGCAAAAAACCAGGGCCGATACTCTTTGTCAGCGCGGCTATTCATGGTGATGAAATCAATGGCGTAGAAATTATTCGTCGTTTAATCAGCACTGAAACGGAAGAAATGAGCGATATTGCAGGCACATTAATCGCTATCCCTGTGGTCAATGTCTATGGGTTTATCTCACAATCTCGCTACTTACCTGATAGACGCGATCTAAACCGCTCTTTTCCAGGTTCTGAAACAGGCTCAATGGCAGCCCGCCTTGCGCATACCTTTATTAACGAAATAGTCTCTAAATGTACGCATGGAATTGATTTGCATACAGGCGCGATTGCGCGCGAGAACCTTCCTCAAATACGTGCAGGTTTAGATACGGGACCAAATGATGGGCTAGATATTAGAAAAATGGCATGTGCCTTTAATGCCCCCGTGGTAATGAATTCTAGCAAGCTGATTGATGGTACATTGCGTAAAGCTGTGTCTAACTTTGGTATTCCTGTTCTTTTATATGAAGCAGGGGAAGCGTTGCGTTTTAATGAAGTGGCGATTCGCGCAGGGGTCAAAGGTGTAATTAATGTCATGCGACACTTAGATATGCTATCTGGCGGTAAGCAGTGTGATATTTATAATAAGCCCTTACTCGCAACCTCTAGCGCATGGGTTCGCGCATCACAAAGTGGTATTTTACGTACACTAATGCCACTGGGAGCGCAGATTAATAAAGGTGACTTATTAGGCATCGTTAGCGACCCTTTTGGCGAATCAGAAGAGCAATTACTAGCACCTAAAAGTGGCATTATTATAGGTAAGTCAAATTTACCCCTAGTACATGAAGGAGAAGCTTTATTCCATCTTGCCCATTTTGACAATCCTGAAGACGTGGCAGAAGCAGTCGGCGTCTTTCAAGAAACACATAGTGCGATGGAGACAGAGTAATTTTTTAGGAGCTTGTCTGAGTGCAATAACTTACTAACTGATGTTACGCACTTTAGATTTCTATTTTGTGCGTTTAAGCACAAATAGCACGATGCGATAGCGAGTGCGAAGCAGTATTTCCCATTCTAACCGCGTTGAGCATTTTTACTTGTGAAGCGCAGGAGAAAGCGGGTAGCTGGGTCGCCTTTTCTTTGGTTCGGATCGACTGGCGACGCAAAAGAAATGAACTCGTAGCCGTTAATACTCTTCGTAAATCAACAAAAGCTTAGTCGGCTACGAAAACTTTGCAGTGAAGGTGAAAAATTACCACTGCGTAACATCAGTTACTAAAGAAAAGCTAGTATTGATGAATAAATAGTCTATGGTTTTATGTGATTGTTAATTTATATATTTTATATGTACCATAAGCCATTAGATTATTCCCCCTAAATCTTATTTGAGGTGTTCTATGCTTCAGTTCTATCGTTCTAAAATGGCTCATCTGCTACTTTTTACTGGCTTGCTATTGTTTTTAAATACTGCTGTGCTTGCCAAATCAAATACGAAACTCACTGCGGGAGATCAATTTTTATTAGCGGTTGTAGCCAATAATATGGGTGCAGCACAACGCTATTTACAAATGGGTGTGCCAATAGATTTTAGTTCGACCAACCGTGACGTAATAAAAAAAGTAAGCGTTCGTGCTGATAAAATCAATCCATTTTTAGCAGGTAATCAGCATTATCAATATGCCAGTGGCACAGCTTACGATATAGCATTAGCACACGCACAATCGGGAATGGTCAAGTGGCTATTAAAACGTGGGGCAAATCCTGCTAAAAATTACTTCAAGCAAGAAATCGAACGCACTTATTTTGCCAATAATTACCCCGCTTCTTATCTTAATTTATCCTATAAAGAGCGCGCCATTATTATTTCGGTCGGAAAGGTCTTATCGATAGCGGTTGCTGAAAACGATGCAAACCGTGTAGCGCAATTATTAAGTATCGAGCCACGTGCAGTTCATTATCGTGGTAACAGTTTATTGCCCAATATTCTTCGTTTGGGAAAGTGGCGTATTGCTAACTTATTTTTACGTCAAGGAAAAGACCTAGATAAACTCGCTCATCTGGAGCAAACGATTAGCTACCCGCTGGAAAGCGAGCCGACTAACTATGCGATTCTGCAAGGTTTATTGAATCATGCTCGACAGCGCAAAAACTTACGTTATCAGCCTTTAGTGCTAAAAGCGATGAAAAAGCAAGATGCTAAAGCGCTTAAAATGCTCGTACAAGCAGGCGCAACGCTTAACCCAAAACACAATAAGCCCCCGCTATTTATTGCAGCAGAGCAAAAGGATATGAAAACCGTCGCGCTTTTATTAACGCTAGGTGCTGACCCCGACCAAAAGTATGGGCAAGACGGTCTATTACACAAAGCAGTCAGCAGTGACAATCTCGCACTTGCTCAAACACTTTTGAGTGGAGGAGCAAACCCCGATATTAAAAACTTTAATAAGCAGACCCCTATTGAAGTTGCCATTCATAAAGAAGCCCCAAGTATGACGCAACTCTTAATTAACGCTCGGGCTGATGTCAGGGTGTTAGAAAAATACAGCAAAGATAGCCTATTACATATTGCGGTACGCGAAAAGAAACCACTTTTAGTGCGTCAATTAATTCAAGCAGGCGCACTTGTCAATGCCAAAAATAAAGCAAAAGAAACAGCACTATTAATGGCAGTAAGAGATGAACAACTAGCGACAATGAAAGACTTACTAGCAGCAGGTGCAAACCCCAATATTAAGGATCGTTACAATAAAACACCGCTACAAATCGCATTAAATAAAAAGAATCTTGCTTATTCGCGAGCCTTAATCAACGCGAGAGCCAATGTGAATGTGATAGACGCTGCAGATAATTCACCACTTATTGTAGCGACACGACAGGTCAATATTCCTTTGATGAAAATGCTTTTAAAGGCTGGCGCAAAACCTAATTTTGAGAAGAAATTTGGGCATAGAACGGCACTTTCTATTGCTATCGGCAAAGCAGATATCAATATGATACGCCTACTGCTGAATGCGAAAGCGAATGTCAATACACGCAGTGACTTCAATCAAACAGCGTTACATTTAGCGGTAGGTAAAAACCATCTTGCCATGGTCAACCTACTACTAAAATATCACCCCTCAATTAATTTACTAGATGACGTTGGTTTTTCTGCACTACATAAAGCAGTTTATAACAGAAACCTGCCCATTGTGAGACGTTTACTTAAAGCAGGAGCGCAACCCAATACAGTCAATAGACGTGGAGATACACCACTGACAGAAGCATTGAAATTGCGTAAAGCAGAGATAGCCAAACTACTCGTTGAAAAAGGCGCAAAAATCAATGTGTTGAATAATAAACACGAATCGCCCTTTGATATTGCACGAAATCTTGGAATGGTAGGCATTGCAAATTATTTACGCCAAAGAGGAGGGCGAACAGCAGATGAAATTGGTGGTATAAGAGCCTTGAACGTTAAACTGATAAAATAGTTTTAGCAAGCAGCCCACATTATTGTTCCCATGCTCCGCGTGGGAACGATGCTCTCCTTATTCTATTTCCCCCTACTATAAAACCGCCTCATCAGCTAAACTCATACTGTTCATTCTTAAAAATTAGTGATTACCCCTACAAACAAAAGCATTCACGGAACGGGCTTATGCGTCAAAAAGAGCGGCTACAACATCAACATGACGAGTTTAACCAGCGCTGGAAGAATCAATCGGAGACCTTATCACGCTTACAGGAAGCCTACGATAATGAAACCCGCACTGAAGAAAAGATACGCCTTGAACCCATTCTGCAAGATAAACAAAAACAACGTGAGCAGGTCGAACAGCAACTGCAAGCACTGGAAGCTGAAATTAAGCAACAGGATTTACAAGAGATTATTGGCAATGCTCA
>QOAQ01000005.1 GCA_003972955.1 Aquificaceae bacterium | reverse complement strand
TCTTGGCTAGAACTTTGGCTTGCATCTAATATTAATTGTTTCCCTTCATAAATAGATTTTGGAAGTTCTGTTATTATTGCTATGGGCTTCTGAGTTATCTCTTCAACTGAAATGGTAACGGTTGCACTTAATGAAGATTCTTCCCCATCATTCACACGAAAACTAAAGCGATCTATTCCTGAAAAATTATTATTTGGAGGCGTGTAGTGAACACTACCTGCATTATGTGTTAATACTCCACCTGCTTCGGTAATAGCAGGAACTTCAAAAGTAAGTTCATCTCCATCAGCATCCTCTCCAGTCAATTGAAAATCTAAAGCAGTGTTTTGCTCTGTTGTTAAGCTCTGACTATGTGCTATCGGTTTCGTATTAATAACCGCTATCTGTACTGTTGCACTCGCTTGACCTGACCGACTGTCACTGATGGTATAACTAAAAGAGTCACTTCCTGAGAATCCTGTATCAGGCGTGTATTTAAGAGAATAGTCAGTAATAACAAGTTCACCATGAGCAGGCTGGTCAAACCCACTTATAAGCAAAGCATCTCCATCTGGATCAGTGTCATTCTCAAGAACATTAAGAATAACAGGTATATTTTCAAGCGTATAAAATGAGTCATTAGCCGCTACAGGCGCATTATTTGGAATGGGAGTAACAGCGATAGTAATGGTTGCTTCGGATACCCCTCCATGACCATCTGATACTTTATAGTGAAATACTTTTTGTATATTTTCCTGTATATCTTCATTTAGAACATAGCTAAAGTCACCATTCTCTTTAAGATCAAGCCCTTCACCTATTAAGATAGCCGTTAATTTATCGCCTTCGCTATCAGAATCATTTAGTAGGACATTTCCTTTTAAGGTATCACCTGCTGTTATTTGAAAGTAATCATCCTTAGCATTAGGTGGGTCATTAACAGGGCGAATAATGACATTAACCCTCAGAGTCGCTGTATTTCCTTTGGCATCCATTACCTCAAAAACAAAAGCATCACTTCTTTCTTCCAAGCCATCATGCTTATAACGGAGATTTGCTACAGGAGAGTTTCCTGTTCCCGCTGAAGAAGAAAATAACACTTCTCCATACGAAGGGGCAGAACGTAATCTATAGCTTATCTTTTTTCCTATCGGATTATTTATCTGTAACTTCAAATCAACAGAACCACCTTCATCGACCAAAATGGTATTATTAAACGTGTTCCCCTCTTTATCAGCTCCTATAAAACCCTTAATGGATGGCTTAAATTTAGCCGTTATAACGGTTACTACTTGATGATCGCTCATTCCATCACTATCAGTAACCAATAAGGTAAATTGCAGCGTGGTATCTTCACTATTGGGAGAGGTAAAGCTTAATTTAGCTCCAAAACGATTTGTTAATGTGACAGCATTACCATGGTCTGTTTGAAACCAAGTATATTTAATAGACTTACCATTTTCACTCTCACTGTTACTCCCATCTAAAGTCACTAACGTATTAGGCTCTACTAATAATAAATTATTTTTAACGACAGCAGTAGGACGCGCGGTAAATGTTACTGCGTCAGGTAAAGAGGAAGAGAAGGGTATTTGAGTTTTATCTCCTATGTAACGAGATAAGCGAGATGAGTATTTATCGGTATAAATTTTTTCACGATTCAGTGCTAAATCTTTAAGGCGAGTTCGCCAATTTTTTGCCACACCAGAAAGCTGTCCATCGATCGCAAAGTTACTTGCTAACTGATTTATTAACTGTTGCGTAGCTATCTGATATTTATTGGCTAGATCAACAATAATCCCTGAAATAAATAAAGCGATGGCATTGTCTTGAGATAAAGCACTTTTTGTTATATCGATACTATTTGTACGTCGCCCTGAAACTCCTGTTATCGTTTTTAGGGATGCTGATGCCAAAGATATTGCTTCTTTAATAGATAATTTATTTTGTCTCAGTAATGAGCGTACTCGTGCAGCAACCATTGTACTGAGAATATTAATATTTGCAGATACTTGAGTGTTGTCTGGTAACAAGATGATAGTCGATAAATTAATCGTATCAGTGGAAATATGACCTATTGCCTCATTAAAATACCGTCCCGAGAAAATCACCTC
This sequence comes from Aquificaceae bacterium, assembly GCA_003972955.1. GTDB lineage: Bacteria > Pseudomonadota > Gammaproteobacteria > Thiotrichales > Thiotrichaceae > JAGLBW01. Next base: position 3,222 of record QOAQ01000005.1, on the reverse strand, counting down.
GACGGCATCACCCCATGAAGCAGGTGGTTTAAAAGCAAAGTTACCCTGCTTTCCAAAGGTTCTAGTCTGTAATACTCGCCCTGTTCGCTCAGCGTTAGCATCTAACTCGTAGACTAAAACGCTTCCTCCTTCTATGACAGGCCCTTTTTGAGCGACACCAAAAACAATTCTTTGCACCTGCAGAGATGTATTTTCTGCTTTTTGAGGCGTATTACCGCCGCCACATGCGGTTAGAAATAACGCTAAAAAAGCCAATATAATTGTAAAATATTTTTTAGACATTAGATCTATCCCAGCACTCTCTCATTACAATCTATATACTATAGTTCAAATGCTATGGAGCAATAGTACAATCCATCAGCAATTTATGACCTCTAAAACGTAAAATCACCTATAGTCAGACAAAGACATCTAATGCTTCCTTCTTGATATCCTTTTTTCTATGAACTTCGCACACCCTTCGACTCCGCTCAGGGTGCGAGTCCCCTGAGCGGAGTCGAAGGGTAATTATTTAAGTGAATGTCTATATGCACTGGTTTTAAACTTCGTAACCGTTCAGGAGCTATCTAAACGGTTACAATTATTTATGAGACACTGCTCGAATAATTTACACCCGTTCCTCCTATTCCGCCTTCATCATTTTTATAGTTACTCGCTCGTAGTTTCTCTGCTCTAATGTTTAACATATACAATCCCCATATTTTTATTATTATTGTAGTTGAAGATAAACGAAGACAAACAATGCCCTCAATTTATCGTGTATAACGTGGAAAATAACTTACTTTCCATCCCCAAGGTGTTGATTAAAAGTAGAAGAATTATTTCACCATCTTTATATAAATGCTGTAATTACCCGACAAACATAAGTAAATACTTATAAATGATAGACTTCGACTCCCTAAATTCCCTTTATTTGCATGCCAAATAAACAAAGACGGCAATAAAACACCAAAATATCATCGCACTTTTAATCATATTCCAAGCTCGTGAGATATCCTTTGGCTTAGGTGAGCGCCCCATACCCAACTCAAGACGTGGTTTTAATTTGCCATGATAAATTGCATCGCCCCCTAGTTTTAACCCCAAAGCTCCCGCTCCTGCTGCCATCACAGGCCCTGCATTGGGGCTATACCATTTTATTCCTTGTGTGTGCCAGCAATGCCAAGCCGTTTTAAAATCACCGAAAAAACAATAACTTAATGCGGCTAATCGTGCGGGTATCCAATTTAAAATATCGTCAATTCGGGCAGAAAAACGACCAAAATAAAGATAGCGACTATTGCGATAGCCCCACATAGCATCCAATGTATTGCTTAGTCGATATAACAACACCCCCGTTGCTCCGCCAATCGCAAACCAGAACAATGTAGCGAAAATAGCATCGCTACCATTTTCTAATAATGACTCAACAGCCGCCTTGCTAATTTCTTCCTCATTTAATTCAGAGGTATCGCGGCTCACTATCCAGCCAACACGCTCGCGGGCTAACTCAATATTGTTTGCTTCAAGCGCCACTTGTATTTGTTTGGCATGTTGCCACAGGCTTTTTGCACCTAACGCTAAATAGCCTATCAACAGGTCAAACCACCAGCCCAACAAACCTGATAAAAACCATGTAGCCAGTGCTAAAGGGATAATTAATAAAAACCACGCTAACACACCCGATTGAATACGCTTATTATTAAATTGGCTTTCTATTTTATTGGCTAAATAACCAAAACCAATAAGAGGATGATAGCGTCGTGGCTCCCCCAAAAGCGCATCCAATAGCACCACTGCGGGTAACAGTAATAAATAACTTATTTCCATTGTTAATACGCCCTAAAATTTGAGTATGATAATCACCATGACTAAAAAGACAAATAACAATCGAACCGATGGACGATTATTATCAACGCCCGCCTTAATGGTGCAAGGCACAACCTCCGATGCAGGTAAAACAGCGATTGCCACGGGCTTATGTCGATTACTACAGCGACGCGGTATAAAAGTTGCGCCTTTCAAGCCACAAAACATGGCATTAAACAGCGCTGTTACCATTGATGGGGGGGAAATTGGTCGTGCCCAAGCAGTACAAGCGCAGGCTTGTGGAATACCAGCCCATACCGATATGAACCCCGTCTTATTAAAACCTAATTCTGAAACAGGCTCACAGATTATTATCCACGGCAAAGCAAGTGGGCAAATGGGGGCACGCGATTACCATGCTTATAAACCGAGGGTAATGCCTTATGTCTTAGCGTCATGGCAACGCCTACAACAACAGTATGATTATATTATTGTAGAAGGTGCTGGTAGCCCCGCGGAGATTAATCTACGCGAACATGATATTGCCAATATGGGCTTTGCCGAAGCGGTTGATTGTCCTGTGATTTTAGTCGCAGATATTGAACGTGGGGGGGTATTTGCTCAATTGGCGGGCACATTGGCTTTATTATCTAAATCTGAACAAGAGCGTATTAAAGGGCTTATTATTAATCGCTTTCGAGGTGATGTGAGCTTATTAGACTCAGGTATAAAATGGCTAGAGCAGCATACTGGAAAACCCGTTTTAGGCGTACTTCCCTACCTAAAAACACTGTATTTAGAAGCAGAAGATAGTTTGAATCTGCAAAGTAACATCCCCCAAGAAACATTATTTAATATTGTGATTCCCCGCTTACCACACCTGAGTAATCACACCGATTTTGATGCCCTGCGCTTGCACCCTCAAATCAACTTACAATTTGTAGAACTCTCCAAATCTATACCGCCTTGCGACCTTATGATTCTTCCAGGCAGTAAAAATACACGAGATGATTTAGATGCTTTAAAAAAGCATCATTGGGATAAAATAATTCAAAAACATCTGCGTTATGGTGGAAAAATAATAGGCGTATGTGGCGGCTTTCAAATGTTGGGGCAGAAAATACATGACCCAGAAGCAACAGAAGGAAAAGCAGGAAGTAGCACCGCTTTCTCCCTATTAGATTTTGAAACAACGTTACATAAAGAGAAGCAATTAAAAAATCAGACAGGGAAATTAAATATCCAAAATAATGCCACTATCACTGGCTATGAAATTCATACAGGAATAAGCACAGGGGAAGCACTTAAAAACCCTGCTATTTATTTTGATAATAATTGTGATGGCGCAATATCCGCAGACAATCAAATATTAGGCACTTACCTTCACGGTCTATTTGATGATACATCCGCTTGCGATGCGTTACTGACATGGGC
>QOAQ01000047.1 GCA_003972955.1 Aquificaceae bacterium | reverse complement strand
AATTATCATCGGGTTGATTAGGGTTAATAATGGCATCCGCATTTGGTAGTTGATGCCCCGGTAGATGGTGGTCGGTAATAATAACGCGACAATTATATGCCTTCGCTTTTTCGACACCCTCAATGCTAGGGATACCATTGTCTACAGTGATAATAAGATGTGGTTTATATTGTTGTGCTTCGATGACGATTTCAGGCGTTAAACCATAGCCGTATTCAAAACGATTAGGGACTAAATAATGGACATTAGCAAAGCCCATCATGCCTAATGATTTTACCGCGACCGTGGTTGCCGTTGCACCATCGGCATCAAAGTCACCAATAATGACGATATTCTCATTTGCCTCTAAAGCTTCCACTAAAACAGAAACGGCTTTGTGAATACCTTTAAGTTGAGAGATAGGGTGCAAATCTTTCAGCTCTGTGCTTAATTCATCGACTGAATCAATACCTCTGGCAGAAAATACACGTTGTAATAAAGGAGACTCAGTATCTTGTGTGGATATTTTTCCACTTAACTCACGCTGTAGTAACTTCATTTTACTAATTCCATTAAATTTGGCTTATCTTGTGTAATCACTTTCCAGAGTTGCTTTAGCTTATTTGATTTCTCAGGAATAAAGCTACTGCCATTACAATCATGCAGTAATAATGTTAGTTTGCCTCTATTAAAGAGCTTTTCCGCAGGTGCTAACCAGGTTGTTTCTAGTTTATTTAATTGCTGTTGCCAACCTTCAAGATCATCCTGCAAAGCAAAGGCTGTTAACTGATCTAAAATTAATAAATGATGCCCCCCCGCAGGTAATTGACTAAGCGTTTCTTCAGGTTCTATTGCTGAGGCTAAATAACGACACTCTGCAACCGTCGCGGCAATTTCACCCTGTATTCCACCTCCAATAACCGAGCGTACGCGTGTACGTGCTTTTAAATGTGATCCACCACCCCACAGCCATAAACTATTAACACTTAATTTTCCTGCTTGCTCTCGCTGTTGATTCAGCTCCGCACTATGCAGTAACATTTGAATTTCATTTTGAATAGTATGCAGCTTGATATGATCAGATTGTGGTAGGTGTTTTGCAATATCTTTACCACGCAGATCGCGTAGTGGTGTCGTGCGAATAGAATCATCGGCATCTAATAATAAATACCAACGATTAGATGCACCTTTAATAAACTGTAAGCCATCTTCAGCAAAGTGCTGATTCAATACCGCTAATAAACTATCCGCTTCCTCGGCACTCAGATCCCCAAAAGTGTGAGTATCCATAATAATTTCACTCGCACCTGCTTTTAAATGCACAGGATCAGCACAAAGAATTGCGCCTTTATGTTCTTGTAAAACAGGAGTTAAGCGATCTTTTTTGGCACGATAATGAGCAATGGGAAGCTCGGTATCTGCGGGAAAACCAAGTAAACTAAAGAGACTAGCATCCAAGCCTGAAAAAGGAACCTGCTTTCGCTGACTGCGTGATAATAAGCTTGCACTATTATTAGATTCAGGCGTAAAGCCAAAATCTTGATGCCATAGCTTGAGCGCTTGTAATAAATCAGGAATTAAAATATGTAAAATGGGTGTGTTTGACACAGGAATATTTACCAATATCTATGAGGTTGATAACAATAACATGAAAAACACAGAATCAAAGCAATGGTTTGTCTATATTCTACGCTGTGCTGATAATAGCCTGTATACAGGAATAACAACCGATGTAGCACGTCGAGAAAAAGAACATAATAATGATAAACTAGGTGCTAAATATACCTGCGCTAGGCGACCTACTTTTGTGGTCTATCAAGAGAAACAGCCATCACGAGCAGAAGCGACTAGAAGAGAAATGACGATAAAGAAAATGACTAAGAAGAATAAAGAATTGTTGTTAGAAACACCTTCTGAATAGATGATACCCATAAATTACAGGCAATAAAAAAGGCGAGGAAAACCTCGCCTTCTTATAGGTATAGTCTTTCATATATTAAATTTCCATACCCTTCGACTCCGCTCAGGGGACTTGCACCCTGAGCGGAGTCGAAGGGTAATTATTTAAGTGAATGTCTATAGCTATAACCTTCAGCTACGACCTAGCCAAAAATATCATTAGTGATATTCTTCAACCAACTATGTGCATAACCAACTTCTCTTTTATGTGCATCTGCATCCGCATCTTTCGGTGTTAAACCACCTGAGACTTTCATGATCTTCGACTTATCTTCTGCTAGCTTATAAACTGCTGCAACCGAAATTCCGTAATCTTTACCAACTACCGAATAACAGGTATTAACGTAAGAAGGTGATCCCATCTCAGTATCATTTAATAATGCTGCAACGGCTGCTGCACATACTTTAGCTTCTGAGTTAGCGGCATAACCTGACTTAGGCATACCTTTCGCGATAGAAGCATCACCAATTACGTGGATATTTTTATGAATCGTAGACTCAAAGGTATCCAGAGCAATAGGACACCAACCACTATCGTTGGTTAAACCAGCGGTGAAGGCAATTTTACCCGCATGTTGTGCTGGGATGATGTTCAGAACATCCGCTTTAACCTCATCAAACTCGTTAGTCGCTGTCATTTTGCCCGCATCAATCTTATTGACGGTTGCATCAGGGCCGGGACGCCATTCAATCATTGAGTTATCTGTGCCGTATCCGTATAGCTTTTCCCAACCTTGAATAAATAAACCTTGCTTAGAGAACTTAGGTTTAGCATCAAGAATAATAATTTTAGACTTTGGCTTCTCACGCTTGAAATAATCAGCGATCTGACTAGCACGCTCGTAAGGCCCAGGAGGACAACGGAAAGGGTTGGGTGGAGGCACAATAACCATTGTTCCACCGTCTTTCATATCGGTTAATTGCTTGCGTAATGCAATCGTTTGAGGGCCAGCTTTCCATGCATGAGGAATTTTCTCTGCAACTTTTTCGTCATAGCCTTCAATGGTGTCATAACGCAACTGGATACCAGGTGCAACAATACAACGGTCATAAGAGAAGCTTTCGCCACCTTTGGTTGTTACTGTTTTCTTCTCGGCATCAATAGCTGTTACATAGTCATGCACCACTTTAACGCCATGCTTTTTTAGACCTTCATAGCCAAACTTAATGCTATCCATTTCACGATTGCCACCCAATACTTCATTACTTAAGTAACAGGTGTAGTAATCTTTATTAGGCTCAATTAACGTCACTTCAATGGAAGAGTCCGCTAAACGAAGGTATTTAGCGGCAGTCGCGCCACCTGTACCACCACCAACAACAACCACTTTCTTCGATGCACCAAGTGCAAGATAAGGCGTACCAACAACTCCAACAGCAGCCGCTGCGGTAAGGGTTTGGATAAACGTTCTACGATTAATTTTAATACTCATAATTCTCTCCTTCCCTTATTGTTGACTTGCGTAATAGGCCATTAAAGCTTTCATGCCATCTTCGCCTTCTTTCTTCATTAGCTTCTTAACTTTCTTTTTCATCTTCTTTGGCATTTCACGCTTGCCAGAAGTAAAATCAGTCATCGTTGCATGAAGGTAAGGTGTCCATTGACCACTCAAGAAACCAGAATCATCATCTGCTTCCGAACCACTCTCTGAGTGACACTTCTCACAGTATTTTTTATGCAGTTTTTTGCCTTTTTTAGCAGCTGCTGAGTCAGACTCTTGCTTCGCCGCTACAAATTTTTTCTTTGCAAAAACGTCTGCAACCTGCTTTAGCTCTTCATCAGTATAGCCTTTAGCAATACGTCCCATCATTGTTGATGCGGTATCACCAGACTTATAAGCCTTAAGTACTTCCGTTAAATATTCTGCCGACATTCCTGCTATGCTGGGGGTTGCAGGTCCTTGGCTAACACCGTTAAAACCATGACAACCTGCACAGGTATTCGCAAGCATTTCTGCTTTTGCACCACTCATTACTGCTGGTGCTTTCTTTTTTTCATCACTTCCTGCAAATGCAGTCGTCGATATGCTGAGTGCTAAACCTGTTAACAACAGCGCTTTAGGTAATATTTTCTTCATAAGCTCCTCCTAAGAAAAATAAGCGTATCTAAGCGGTTAAAAAATAAAAGCAAGCCTATAAATTTATTTTATGAAAGTAGTATCCTTCTAGCTTTTCTAAAAATAGAAACATAAGTATTTACTAATACAGCCATTATCCCGCTTAATTAAGAAAATACGTATGTTTGATGCGCTTGTCTAGTAAAAAATTTAAACTAAGTTGTTATTTAATAAAATAATTAATGCTCACATTTTTAATAAGGATTTATAAAACACCAACTAAAATCATCAAAAAAACTAATGATAAAAGAGGACTTTCTTAATTAATAAAAAATGACAAGTGGTATAAAAACAGCGTCAAAACAAAATCTTAGCTTTATCTATTAATTGATAATTATCAATCAACAATAGACCAAAAAACCGACAGGCTTGATTGTTTTATTTCACTGTTCATGCAAAAATTAACCCATAAAATAATAAAAATAAATAATGCACCAGCAAAATAATAAAGTTGGATGCATTCGATACTGGGGAAAAAAGTGAGTAAAAAACAAACATTATATTCTTGGATAATTTCTTTTCTGAGCATTATTTCTCTATCTAGTCTTATTTTCATCACATCCACCGAACTAATGGCAAAAGAACAGCCGTCTTCAGCAACCTCACTACAATCCATCGACTCTGATAATGATGGTTTAAGCGATGCAGATGAAAAATTATTAGGCACAGAACGTTACCTTGCAGATACCGATGGTGATGGCATTAATGATGGTGATGAGGTGGGTAATAACGTTTCCTCACCACGTGATAGTGACAATGATAAACGCATCGACGCCCTAGACAGTGACGATGATAACGACGGTTTACCCACCGTTTTTGAAACTCAAGAAGATACAGACAACGACGGCATCCCCAACTATTTAGACACTGATTCGGATAATGATGGTGTTTCGGACGGTGACGAAGCAGGCATCACCTCAATGGATATGGATGGCGACGGCATTGATAATTTATTAGATGTCAATAGCACAGGCGCTCAAGATAGCAATGGCGATGGTATTGACGATAATTTTGAGTTCCCTGATAGCAATAATGATGGCACGCCAGACTATCTGGATAAAAAAACCCAAAATATAAGCTCAAGACCTTTATCAACAGAAGAATTAAACGCGCTACAACAGTCTTCAAATAATATGAGCAACAAGCTAACTGTCGCTAAAATAGATCCTACTTTAGATCAAGATCACGACGGCATTCCCGATATAATTGAAATTAAAATAGGCACAAACCCCAAACAGCGTGATTCAGACAATGACCATGTTTCTGATGCTATAGAAATTGGACTTATCCACGACTATCCGCAAGACTCTGACCATGACGGTATTATTGATGCGATGGATGAAGACGATGATA
>QOAQ01000049.1 GCA_003972955.1 Aquificaceae bacterium | reverse complement strand
TCGTGATTTGCTAAAAAATGTGTATTACTACTGATAATCTCATCTACCTGTATTTTGTTTAAAACCGCTATCGTGCCGCCGCGATGATCCATGTCTTCATGTGAAAGAATCATTTTGTCGATACGTTTGACAGCAATGGACTGTAAATATGGCAGAACCACCAATTTACCTGTATCAAAATGAGCACTTGCTCTTGGACCTGTATCATATATAAGTACATGATGCTTCGTTCTGAGCGTTGATGCTAAGCCCTGCCCTATATCGAGCAAGGTATATTCAAACTCACCTTCGTGCTGAATCCCTTTTACCTGATAAGTAAAGACAGGAATAAGAAGTAAAAATCCCAACCATTTTCCTGGGAATCCTTTTGGCAAAAATAAGAAAGAGATAGCCACTAACATCACAAAAATGAATGCCGTACTCAGCGATTGAAACCCTAATGACGCATAGGGAAACGTATCCAACCACTCCAACACCTGTATAAGATAAGTAATATTGAGTGATACAAACTGTAGTAGATACTCGCTTAACCACGGTGCAAACACCATACAAACCATCGCCAATAAAATAAATGGCACAATAATAATTGTCACCCAAGGAATAGCGATTAAATTGGCAATAGGAGCTATAAGCGAGGCACTACCAAAGAATAGAATAGTAAGCGGAAACATTCCGAGTGAAAGTGAAAATTGCAGCGAAAATAAAGAAAAGCCTGATTTAGTTTGCTGTTTAGTGGCATACAATAAAATGAAAATAACCGCGATAAATGATAGCCAAAAACTTGCCATCATGGTTGCGAAAGGATCGATAAGCAAAACTAATAAAAGTGTAACTGACAATATTTTATACGACGGAACATATTGCCGTTGCACTAAAGCGATAACAATGCCGCCTACCATTATTAAACTACGCTGTGTCGGCAAGGTAAAACCTGCTAACACTGCATAAGCTATCGCAAAAACGATGGCTAAAAACGCCCCTGCGATACGCACAGGAATTTGTTGATAAAGCACAGGAAACAGCCAAAAAATTGCCGCTATTAACAAATACGCAAAACCTGCCACCATGCCAATATGCAAACCTGAAATTGCAATTAAATGGCTTGTACCTGTATGACGAAATAAATCCCATTGCTTATCACTTATTTCTCCTCTACTCGCTACCGCTAGCGCAGATATAATCGCTACACTGGACTTATCACTCACCACTAAATTTATTTTTTGTTGTAACCGCTCACGAAAATGATTAACCGAGTACCACTTGGCAGGATAAAGCACTTTATTTGCCGCTGACTCTCGTACATACCCTGTGGCTTTTACACGTTGCGTAAACAACCATTTTTCGAAATCAAAGCCACCTTTATTCATAAATCCATTCGGACGCTTTAAACGCACTTGTAACTGCAATGTCTCCCCTGCACTTATCACCCGATCAGTACGATACCAAGCTAACTTTATTTTTCCATGTAATGCGATTGATTTATCTGCAAGGATGCCTTCTTTCAATCGCTTCACTTTAGAAACATCCAAATAAAAACGCCAGTTATCCCCTTGTCTTTCTGGAATCGTTGCAACAATCCCTTCAACGATTAGATCCTTTCCCTCAAGATCACTAGAAAGACGTGAGTTGATTATTGAATTTGCAGAATAAGTCGCATACAAACTACCTAACAAAGCAGTGAATAAAAACAGCAATATCAGCTTGCTTACACTGTGAGCACTAGACACAAATAGCTTATAACGTAATAGGCTATATAGGATGATTATAAACAGTAGGCTCAGTAATATCTTTGTATTGGGTAGCACACTGAAAAACTGTAAGAAGAAAGTGCCAGAGAAGAATCCTGCCGCAACTATTCGCATGGAGAGTACATTGATAAAATTTTATACAAAATAATTTAAAAAAAACTAATAGCTACAGGAGTGAAAATAGTATACTTGCCAGCATAAACTAAAACTTAATAATAATAAGATTATTTAATCACATAACAATTTTTGCGAGGCGGCAGCACTTTTCATGCCTAAAAAATTTTTCAAACAATATTCACCTAATCCTGCACGTCTAAAAGAAAATAAAGCACTGGGATGTTTGGGTGATCGCTTATATCGTCCTAGCTTATGGCATCTTAATCGTCGTTCTGTTGCAAAGGCATTTGCTATTGGCTTATTTTGTACTTGGTTGCCAACGCCCTTTCAAACAGTTATAGCGGCTTCATTAGCTATTTTTTACACAGCTAATATTCCGCTTTCTGTGGTATTAGTTTTTATCACCAACCCTATCACCATTCCACCCATGTTTTATTTTGCTTATCGTTTAGGTAATAAACTACTCCTACGAGAAGACAATGGTTTTAATTTTGAATTAAGCTGGGAGTGGCTCACGACAGGGATGGCACAAGTATGGCAACCCCTATTATTTGGAAGCCTTACACTTGCTGTTATCTCCTCTATTTTAGGCTATATAACCATCCATTTACTGTGGCGTTATAATATCAAACGTCGTTGGAATGAAAGGAAAGCACGACGTAAACAAAAAAAATTGGATGCTAAAAATAGAAAGTAGAAAATATCGATCAGCTCAATATATTACTTTGAGCTGATTGATATAGGGGGAGAAGGAAGAAATTTACTTTTTCTTTAGACGTGATGTTTTACCACCTTGAGTTAATAATAAATCACCGCGACTAAAAGAATATTTTGCTGTTTTCTTATGCTCACCTAAAAGCGTATATTTGAGTGTTAACTTATTACTTGTGGCAGACCAACGTCCTTTGAAGGTTTTATTGATACCCAGTATTTTTACAACATACGTATATTTGTGATTAGCTCTCAAGTTCAGTTTTATTTTCTTATTCGCCCAATGACCAATCAATGAATCAGTCGCAAAAGAATTTGTTGAAAGAAAGGGAAGTGCTAGCAATAAAAATAAAATAGAAAGTAGGTGTTTTTTCATAATAATAAATATCCTGATTGATATAAAAATGTTGTCTAAGAAAATATGATTCATATATAGCACAAAAAACAACCATAAACCGCCTAAATTTAACATCATGCTAAATAACCTTACATTAGCTATCGAATCAATATCATTACCTATTGCCAAGCAAATGAAGCTATCGCTACAGATGGTACGAGCAGATAAAATTCATCCGCTTGCCAGTGGTAATAAACTGTATAAACTCCAACCCAATATCGACTATATAAAACAGCAGTGTTATCAACAACTACTCAGCTTTGGTGGTGCATTCTCAAATCACATCCATGCTTTAGCTTTATACGCAGAATCTCTGGGCTTACACAGTATTGGTATTATTCGTGGTGAAAAAGAATATGCGAACAACCCTACCTTAAGCGCAGCATCAAAAGCAGGTATGACGTTACTATTTGTCGATAGAAGCACTTACCGTCTGCGCCATAACAAAGATTACTTACAAACACTTCAACAACAATATCCCAAGGCTTTTATTATCCCAGAAGGTGGTAGCAATACATTGGCACTACAAGGTTGTACTGTCCTTATGCAACAGATAAATCAACACTATTTAGATGATAATACAAAGCTTCCTGACGTTATTAGTGTTGCTTGTGGAACAGGTACGACATTTGCGGGTTTAGTTAAAGGCACTTTAAAAAATCAATCTGTGCAAGGGTATTTGGTATTGAAAGATAAAAGCGTATACACAACCGTTGATAAATTACTTGGCGATAAAATAAGTGAAAGCAAACATGCCATTCAATCTGCTGATTTTGGTGGATACGCCAAGTTTGATAGTGAACTACTCGATTTTATTCTTGCATTTTTAAAACAAACTAACATTCTACTCGACCCTATCTATACCAGTAAAATGTGTCGCCAATTACTACAAAATATTGAAGAGGGAAAATTCAAATCAGGCAGTCGTATAGCGATTGTACATTCGGGTGGTTTGCAAGCGTGGTATGGCATGAAAAATAAAGTACGACAGCTAGGCGGTGAAGCTGCTTGGGAGGCTATTGCGAATAAACTGTGATTAATTAAAATGATCTAACACCTTTGGATAGTAAAAAATTAGCCCTACCCCACGCAATAATAAAAATAATATCAAACAAGCCCACAAGGTATGATTTCCACCGTCTGGTAGCAGTATAAGCACTAGCGAGATATAGACTAACAAAGCAAATCCCACCGTATTACGCATAATCTTTGTTTGAGTTGCTCCGATATAAACACCATCCATTTGGTAACTCCATACCGCAACTACAGGAGCGATGATAATCCACAGATAATATTGTTTTGCGGTCTCTGCAACAGCACTAATCGATGTCATAAAATGAATAATAGCATCACCAAATAGCGCATAAAAAAGACTAAATCCCAGTGCGGTGATAAATGCCCACAGCGTTGTTATCTTTACCGCTTTATTAAAGATGAGCTTGTTTTTCGCACCATAAGCACTACCTGATAATGCCTCGGCAGCGTGAGCAAAGCCATCTAAACCATAGGCAATGGTTTGTAGTAAATTAATAAGAATGCCATTAGCCGCAACAATGACAACGCCCATTTGAGTGCTTTGCGCGGTAAAGAAAAAGAAGGCACTGGTTAAAAATAAAGTGCGTAAAAACAAATCACCATTAACCGCTAATAGTTTTTTTAGTGCCGCCGTATTAAATAAGTCCGACCATGAGGCAGGTAGAGAAATAAGGCGACGTAATATCCATAAGCCAGCAAATGCGGCTAGGTACTCACTGGCTACCGATGCCCACGCAACACCCGCCGATTTTTCGCCCATATAGACAACTAATATCACATCAAGAATGATATTTGAGAGGTTTAAAACCAGTTGCAACATTAATGCTGTACGCATTTTTTGCAAACCGATCAGGCAACCCAACAGACTATAATTGATGAAAGTTGCGGGAGCGCTCCAAATGCGTATCGAAAAATACTCCTGTACTAAAGGCATCAAGCTGTCGCTACCCGCATCACCTAGAGACCCCATCAACGAAAATGCAAGCGAGATAATGGGTATTTGTAGGCTGATAATAACGAAACCTAACACCACGGAAATACTTAACGCGCGTAATAAAGCATCTACAACACCTTGTTTATTACCCGCTCCATGTGCTTGAGCAACGAATCCCGTCGTACCCATGCGAAGAAAGCCAAACGCCCAAAAGACACTACTAAAAATCACCACCGCTATAGAGACAGCCGCCATATAAATAGGGCTATCAAGCCGACCTAAAACAATAGTATCAACAAGACCAACAAGAGGAATTGAAAGCGTTGAAAGAACAATAGGCCATGATAAATTTAATACACGCCAGTGCCATTCACGGTTTGTTTGCGGGTAGTTTTGCATTATATTTTGGTAGCGCTATTAATTATGATTTTTATTTTATTGCCAGAGCCTGTACTGAGCTTGTCGAAGTAAAGGGTACGGTGATAAAGCACAAAAT
>QOAQ01000048.1 GCA_003972955.1 Aquificaceae bacterium | reverse complement strand
TATCCATCAATACAATATTGTTGGAGTACTAGCTCCCTGAGCGGAGTCGAAGGGTGCGGATATATCAACTGATATTTTAGTCGTTCTTCTTTAACTAAGTGGAAAATGTAATACTACAAAAATGCCTAATCCCCCAAAACTCCAATATCCTTTTTCTGCCGTTATCGGACAAGACCAGCTAAAAAAAGCATTGCTACTCTCTGCCTGTGACCCTGCCTTGGGAGGCGTGCTTATTAGCGGTAATCGTGGTACAGCAAAATCAACACTAGCCCGTAGCCTAGCGGATCTTTTAGATAATAAACCGTTTATCAATTGCCCTTTAGGGGTCAGTGAAGATCGTTTATTAGGTTCTCTTGATATTGAAACAGTGCTGAAAAAGAATACTCTTAAATTCTCACCCGGTTTATTTGCCAAAGCACACAAGGGCGTACTGTATGTTGATGAAATTAATCTACTACCAGACCATATCGTCGATTTACTGTTAGATGTTAGCGCATCAGGCATTAATTACCTTGAGCGCGATGGCATATCCCACCAGCACGATGCACAATTTATTTTGATTGGCTCAATGAATCCAGAAGAAGGGGCATTACGTCCGCAGTTATTAGATCGTTTTGGTTTATACGTTGAGATTAGTGAAAATCCTGATTTAGACAATCGCATGGCAATCGTTGAGTCACGCTTAGCCTTTGAGAAAAGCCCTGTAGATTTTTGCAAAGTGTATGAAGAACGTCAGAATGCCAGCAAGCAATTAGTCCGTCATGCTAACCATACCTTAAAACACGTCCAAGCCTCTGCGGAAATTAAAAGAGACATCGCACAACGATGTTTAGATGCAGGGGTTGAGGGCGTGCGTGCAGATTTATCTTTATTTCGTGCCGCAAGAACATGTGCCGCAATGCAGGGTAGAAAAAATATTAGCATAGAGGATGTGAATGCCGTTGCAGAGCTTGTTTTAGCACATAGGCGACAAGAAACACCTCAAAACTCAGCCTCGAATACACCATCGAATACGCCATCAAATACGCCAAGCAAAGAAGAAAAAAATCAGAGTCGTTCTCAGGGGAGTGATAACCCTCAAAATACGCAGACCTCAGCACAGGGCGACTGGGGAACAATGCCTAGCGAAGAGACAGCAATAGGTTTAACGCGCCAGTTAGATCCAACAAAGTTTACAAACAAGAATGAGCTACACTTTCAGCAGAAAAAAAAACTGTAAAATTTAGCCTTTCTGCTCATAAGAAAATAAATAAGCAGGGTAAACAAAGCCCTATCTCAGGCACATCTCCAGCAACACAAAGCATCGATTGGCAAGCCACATTGCTTAACCCTGACAATCGCAACACACTCTCGAAACTGCTTTATCAGCACCAAGCTAAAACTTTGCCAATTTTAAATATCATCGCCTTAGACACCTCTGGCTCTACCTTAGCCAGCGAACAACTCAGCGCCGCAAAAGCGATTGTGCAATCGTTATGTGATTATTTTTATCAACAGCGTCAAATGATGGCATTACTGTGTTTTGGAAATCAACAGGTCGAATGGTTAATCCCTGCGAGTAAAGCACCGTTTAATATCAGCAAAATATTGTTATCTATTCAAGCAGGAGGGGGCACACCACTGGCAGAGGCATTAACAGAAATTCAATGTTTTCTCTTAAAAAGACAAGCACGTCATCGAGCAGAAAAACAACGTTTATTTTTAATAACAGATGGACGTAGCCGAGATAATATAGACAATTTAGTATTAGCAAAACGTATTGCGGTTGATATTCATGTTTTGGACAGTGAAAAACATGAAATAAAATTAAGCAAAGCAAAACAGCTAGCACACACCTTAAATGCAAATTATGTTAATCTAGCTGATCTATAAGGAACGTGTATGAAATGACTTTCTGATTCTAACTTATAGTCTTTCATATATTAAATTTCCATACCCTTCGACTCCGCTCAGGGGGCTCGTACCCTGAGCGGACTTGGTTTATCTTGAGCGAAGTCGAAAGGAAGGGAAATTATTTAAGTGAATGTCTATACCTTTTTATTTCATAATTCAGGAAGTTATTCCATACACGTTCCTAAATCTAAAAAAATAAGATAACCGTGTTCAATTATCGTAGAGACAAGGCATGCCTTGTCTCTACCTTGGGCATTTAGGGGAAAGAAAACCATGTCGCAGACATTGCTCATACAAGCTCATCATTTACATCGCTATTATGGCAAGCATCATGCAGTTGATGATGTCAGTATCAACTTATTTAAAGGTGAGGTTTTAGGCTTGCTAGGACCAAATGGTGCGGGTAAATCGACGACAATGAAAATGCTAACGGGAAATATTGCGCCTAGCAGTGGCTCGATTAGCATTGCAAATATCAATCTATTAGAAAATGCCGTTGCCGCAAAACAACAGCTTGGCTACCTCCCCGAAACCCCGCCATTGTATAAAGATATGCGGGTTAACGAGTTTTTAAGCTATTGCGCCCGCTTGCATGATATTCCCAAGGCTAAGGTAAAACATGCCGTCGATAAAGTCCTACAACAATGTGGCTTAGAGGCGATGCAACAACGTCTAATTGCAAATTTATCAAAAGGTTATCAACAACGTGTGGGGATCGCTCAAGCCATTATCCACGAACCTGAAGTGATTATTTTAGATGAGCCAACGGTGGGCTTAGACCCGCTTCAAATTCAAGAAATACGCAAATTAATCAGTCAATTAGCCCAAGCGCATAGTGTTATTTTATCCACCCATATTTTACAAGAAGTCGAAGCCGTATGTGATCGTGTACACATAATGAGCGCAGGCAAAACGGTCTTTGTGGATACCATGGAAAAACTTAAAAATTATCGTGATGATAGCTTGCCTGTGGATGCCTCCTTGGAGCATATTTTCACCTCGCTCGTCAACCAAGGAGCAAGCCATGAATAAAATATCACTGATTGGCTGGACGGAGTTTAAACGTCTCTTCAACTCACCACTTGCTTGGAGTATTTTGGCAATTTTGCAATTTATTTTAGCCTTGATGTTTCTTTTATTACTCGATGGTTTTATTGCAGGTATTCAAACCGAAGGCGTAGGCAAAGAATTGTCATTAGGTGTGACCGATGTTATCGCCTCACGCATTTATCTGTGGGCAGGTGTCATTATGCTCATCGTGATACCGATTCTTACCATGCGAAGCTTTGCCGAAGAGCGCATGAATAATACCTTGCCCTTACTCATCTCCTCTCCCCTTAGTTTTACGCAGTTGGTTTTGGGGAAATATCTGTCGCTGTTACTGTTAATCGTCTTAGTCGTCATTATGGTGAGCCTTATGCCTTTATCCCTCGCCTTAGGGACGAGTTTAGATTATGGGCGCATTGCCAGCTCCGCATTGGGCTTATTTTTATTACTTAGCTCCTTTACAGCCGTTGGGCTTTATATTTCGTCATTAACCTCACAGCCGATTATTGCCGCTGTCAGTACCTTTGGCGTGTTACTCCTGCTGGTTGTTTTCTATATTTCAGGAACAAGTAGCACCAGTGCCAGCGAACTCTTTATTTATCTTTCGCATATCAGTCATTTTTTCTCGTTTACCGATGGCGTACTCAATAGCAGTGACATTATTTATTACCTACTGTTTAGCTTGCTATTTTTAGTGCTAACCATACGTCGCTTAGACAATCAAAGACTAGGAGCGTAATAATGAAAAATAAACAACTCGCCTTACGCTTCAATAATCTCTTCTTTACGCTATTAATTGTGACACTGATTGGTATTGGCGCATGGTTTAGCAACTATTATTATCAAAGCTACGATGCAACTAGCGGTCATCGTAATACCCTCGCATTACCCACTCAAAAACTATTACACAGCTTAAAAAAACCGTTGAGTTTTATTGCTTATGTCCCTGATGATGCTGAACTACACCAACAGATACGCGAGTTAGTCGCAAAATATCAAAAGTTTAATCGCGAGGTGCGCTTAGAAATTGTTAATCCTGATTTAAACCCTGAACAAGCACAGGCAGATGGTGTAGAAAATCAACGCCAAGTTGTCTTAAAACTAGGCGATCAATCCGAAGTATTAGGTTCTGTCGCCGAGCAAAGTGTTGTCAATGCGATTCAACGCTTACAGCGTCATGATGATCGTTTAGTAATTTTCTTAGAAGGACACAAAGAAGCAGGGCTATTTGATGATAGTTCCGCAGGGCTGACCGATATCACCAGTGCGTTAAAAATAAAAGGTTTTAAACTACAGCCCCATAGCTTACTCGCAACAGGGTCACTGCCTAAAAATACCAGTTTTGTAGTATTAGCCGCACCGAAACAAAACTACCTGCCAGAAGAAGTGAAAATTCTTACAGCATACATCGCGCAAGGTGGCAATTTACTGTGGTTAAGTGAGCCGAATCAAACAGCAGGATTAGAGGATTTGCAAAAAAACTTAGCCATTACTATCCCGCAGGGAAGGCTACTCAGTATTGACGACAAACCACGTATTGATGTCAACAGCCCCACCATTATTCCCATCACCCGCTATGGTGACGCAGAGCTAATGCAAGCACAACAGGGGCAAACCTTATTCTCCTATGCAACCTTAGTGCAACGTGATTTATCTGAAAAAGCGGTTTGGGATTTTGATAATATACTCACCACATCCAGTAAAGTATGGTTAGAAACAAACGCAACCGAGCTATCAAAAAACATTCAATTCGACGCAAATACCGATGATATAGCAGGCCCTGTTAATTTAGGCATTGCCCTTAGCCGCAAAGCGGAACATAAAAAATCCAAACAGCAACGCATTGTTGTGATAGGCGACAGTACCTTTATGCGTAATGGATTTATAGGCTATGCAGGCAATGTAGAACTCACTGAACATCTGTTCAACTGGCTAAGTGCCAACGAAGATTTACTGGTCATTAAAGACAAAGTAGCACCCGATACCAAAATAGAAATGCCCGAATGGCAACTGTATAGCATTGCGCTGTTTTTCTTATTTATATTGCCGATTAGCTTATTGGTTTTTGGTGTGTGGCGTTGGGTAGTGCGGAAGAAGGCATAGATATAGTTTGAAAGCATCATTCACTTACTTAGGGGCAGTAATTAATGGATGTAACCATTTATTTACCCCTTGAAATCTAAACGGTTACTAACTGATGTTACGCAGTAGTGATTTTTCACTTTCACTACAAGGTTTTCGTAGCCGACTAAGCTTTTGTTGATTTGCCAAGAGTCTTAACGGCTACGAGTTCATTTCTTTTGCGTCGCCAGTCGATCCGAACCAAAGAAAAGGCGACCCAGCTACTCGCTTTCTCCTGCGCTTCACAAGTAAAAATGGGCAGGGCAAAAACTCGCTACGCTCAAACAGCTTGCCCTGCTGATCCATTTTTACTTGCAAATGCTCGGCGCGGTTAGAATGGGAACTACTGCTTCGCACTCGCTATTGCATCGTGCTATTTGTG
>QOAQ01000056.1 GCA_003972955.1 Aquificaceae bacterium | reverse complement strand
TCGACTCCGCTCAGGGTGCGCCCCCCCTGAGCGGAGTCGAAGGGTAATTATTTAAGTGAATGTCTATAGAAGTAGCCTTTAATAAAACTAAGCTATATACGCATTGGTTTGAGTATTGGCTCAATATCTATTGCATCACCTAGCTTTTCTTTAGCGTATCTTGATGCCTCTGTGCGCTCTCTGAAGAAATGCTCTTCTCCTATTTTTGCAACTAAACCAGAACGCGTCAGTGCATTAAACACATTAACCTTAGCACGTGCAATATAGAACTCTATTCCCGCAGATTCAAAACGCTCTGCAATTTGCCCTAAGGTCTCCTCACCTGTTGCATCAATCTCATCAACGGCTTCCAGATCAAGAATAACAACTTTAACGCTTGGTTTAGCTGCAATACTATTTAATATTTTACCTTCTAGATAACCTGAATTAGCAAAGTAAAGCGCCCCATCAAAACGATAAATAGACAGGGTATCACTTGTTTTAAGCCCCCATCTTTGTGCATCTCTTAAGGTGCCATCTTTATGGCGAGCCACTTCAACAAACTTAGGACTCATTGTACGATAAAGAAATAAACCCAGTGATAGCAAGACACCGATCATAATACCTTTCTCTAAATGAGGTGCAAATACCAAGGTAACAATAAAGACGACGACAGCAACCACACCATCATGACGATGCACTTTCCATGCATGGATAATCGGTTTAATTTTAACGAGATTAACAACAGCCATGACGATAACAGCGGCTAATGTTGCTTGAGGGAGGTGATAGAGCAATGGTGTCAAGAAAAGTAAAGTAACGGCAACCAAAATACCTGTAACAATAGAAGCAAACCCTGTTCTCGCATCTGCTGCAAAGTTTACTGCTGAACGCGAAAACGAACCTGAAACGGGATAGCCCCCAAATAAGCCAGATGCGATATTGCCAAGACCTTGACCAACCAACTCTTGATTAGCAGATAAACGTTGACGCGTCTCAGAAGCTATCGCTTTCGCAACAGAAATTGCCTCGACAAAACCAAGCAATGCAATAATCATTGAGGCTACAATTAAATTTTTAACATCTAAAAAACTAAAACTTGGCACCGAAAAACTAGGCAAACCTTCTGGTACAACACCGACAACAGCTCCGCCTAATGAGTCAAAGTTTAAGCCCCAAGCCAACAGAGTTGTAATAACGACTGTCACCAAAACACTGGGGAATTTAGGCACTAACTTCTTAGTATAAATTAATAACAACAGTGCAAGCATACCCATTGCTAATGTTGCTAGATGTGTTTGTGGAATATCTTGAATCAAGTTCCACATTGTCTCGTAATGATGCTCACCTTTTCGAGAATCAACCCCAAATAACTTACTAAGTTGCGAACTAGCAATGATAATTGCTGCCGCATTAGTGAAGCCTACCACCACAGGATGAGATAAGAAGTCCACTAAGACACCCAATCGCAACGCGCCTAAGGAGAGTTGAAATATACCAACCATCAAAGCCAGCACCGCAGCATAAACTAGAAAACCTTCGGTATTACTTGCAGCTAAAGGCTCAAGTGTTGCAGCTGTCATTAAAGAAACAACCGCCACAGGACCTGTTGCTAACTGGCGTGAAGAGCCAAATATTGCCGCAATAATTGCGGGAAGGAAGGAGGCGTACAGCCCTACATAAGGTGGTAGCCCTGCTAATTGTGCATAAGCCATTGATTGCGGTATCAGAACCAATGCAACCGTTAGACCAGCCAATAGATCTGCCTTAAGTATTTTGGGATTTTTTAAATCACCAAGCCACTCCGTATAGGGAGTAAAGCGATCTTTAAGGTCCGAAATAAAAGAAGTAACAACTGATCCCATAGGGCATATTACCTATAATTTTCTATGCGAGAAAAGTAAGAAAAACTTCATTTACTCTACAGTCACTGATTTAGCCAAATTTCTTGGTTTATCAACATCGGTACCTTTTAAAACAGCAACATAATACGATAATAATTGTAGTGGGATAGTGTAAATGATAGGTGCAATCGTCTCAGGCACGTCTTCCATTTCGACAACATGAATATTGTCTTTTTGACTTATCCCTACTTTTTTATCCGCAAATAAATATAATTCACCACCACGCGAACGCACTTCTTCTAGGTTGGATTTTAATTTTTCAATTAAAGTCGTATTTGGTGCAACCGCTACAATGGGCATTTCATTATCGACCAAAGCCAATGGCCCATGCTTCAATTCTCCCGCAGGGTAGGCTTCTGCATGGATATAGGATATTTCTTTCAGTTTTAAAGCACCTTCCATCGCCACGGGGTATTGATCTCCACGACCTAAAAAGAGTGCATGATTTTTTTCTGCAAAATGCTCCGCTAGAATTTCAATTTCAGCATCTTTGTCTAGCACAGACTCTAGTAAAACAGGCAATTTTTTTAGATTAGTAACAATATTAGCCACTACCCCTAAAGAATCACCATTAGCTTGTGCTAATAAACCGACCAATAACTGCAAACAGACTAATTGTGTCGTAAAGGCTTTTGTTGAGGCAACACCAATTTCTGCACCCGCAACAGTCATTAATGATAAATCTGACTCACGAATTAAGGAGCTTTCTGCGACATTGCAAATAGTGAGTGTTGCCAAACACTTATTTGATTTTGCTTTTTCCAAAGCCGCTAGCGTGTCTGCTGTTTCGCCTGATTGGGAAATAGTGACGAATAAAACCCCGTCTCGTTGAGGTTGCCTACGGTAGCGGTATTCGCTCGCAACCTCTACACTACAAGAAATATCTGTCATACTCTCAAGCCAGTAGCGTGCGATTAGCCCTGCGTGATAGCTAGTCCCACAGGCTATAATCTGCACTTCTTTTACTTGCTGTAAGGTTTCTAAAACATTTTCGCCTTCTATACACTGCTTAATAGTATCTCTACCTAAACGCCCTTCCAGTGTATTTTGTACGGATTGAGGCTGCTCATGAATCTCTTTCATCATATAATGACGAAATTCACCTAAATCTGAATCTAAAGAACAGGCTTTTGATTCTTTGATGGGTCTATCAAGCTTCTTTCCCTCTGTATCAAATATTTCAACAGAGTGACGCGAGAGCTTAACAAAATCGCCATTTTCTAAATAAATAAAACGGTTCGTAACAGGCAACATGGCTTGCACATCAGAACCGATGAAGTTTTCACCCAAGCCTAGCCCTACAATTAAAGGACTACCTTTGCGAGTGGCAATCAAAGTATCGGGTTCATCAGGGGAAATAACACCTAAGGCATAAGCACCTCGCAACTGCTTGGTTGCAGCTTTAACCGCATCAAATAATGATGACTCTGTTTTGAGGGTTTCTTCAATTAAATGAGCAACAACTTCTGTATCTGTTTCAGATTCAAAGTGATAACCTTTTGAGATTAGCGCTTCGCGTAATTCTTCATAGTTTTCAATAATGCCATTATGCACAATCGCAATATGATTACTACTAAGATGTGGATGTGCGTTGCGCTCAGAAGGCTCGCCATGAGTCGCCCAACGTGTATGAGAAATACCAACCATTCCTCGTGCAGGTTGTTGCTGTAGTTTTTCTTCAAGTGCTGCCACACGCCCTAAAGCACGTGTACGTTGGATCGTGTTATTTGCATCTAACACCGCAACACCTGCCGAGTCATAGCCACGATATTCTAAACGTCGCAAACCTTCTAATAATATTTCAACGACTGGTCGCTGCGCGATTGCACCAACAATTCCACACATAGAAAAACCTCTTTTTTTATATTTATTTTGTAATCGTTCAAATACCCCCTGAAATTTATCAGTTCAAGGCAAAAAATGTGAGTTTACAGGTGTAAATGATCATTTTTCAACGCAGAAATGGTGAATTTCAGGGGGCAGGTGAACGGTTACATTATTTTTTAGACTGTTTTACAGGACGCATCCATCCTTTTAAAACAGTTTGCTTTGATCGCGCAAGACTTAATTCATCGGCAGGTGCATCTTTTGTGATTGTTGATCCTGCGCCAATGGTTGCGCCTTTTCCTATTTCTACAGGTGCGATTAATTGGGAATCAGAGCCTACAAAAACATCATCACCTATAATGGTTTTAAACTTATTTGCGCCATCATAATTACAGGTAATTGTGCCTGCGCCAATATTTACATTAGAACCCATTTGCGTATCACCAATATAGGACAAATGACTCACTTTACTGCCTTGTCCAATGGTTGATTTTTTTATTTCAACGAAATTTCCCACTTTAGCATTTGCTTCTAAGACTGCCTCAGGACGTAATCGAGCAAAAGGCCCTACATCACAGTTTGCACCAATATGAGCGTTTTCAAGAACTGAGTTTGCTTTAATTGTTACATTATCTTCAAGGGTAGAGTTTGTAATAACACAGCCCGACTCTATTGTGACATTATTACCTAAGCTCACATCGCCAATAAAAATAGCATTAATATCAATAAAAACATCTTGCCCTACAGACAGATTCCCTCTGATATCTAACCTTGCAGGATCAGCCAATGAAGCACCTTCAAGCATTAGTTTTTCAGCTTGATTTTTTTGATACTCTCTCTCTAACTGAGCCTGTTGTACTCTATTATTCACACCTTGTACTTCCATAGGGTCATCACAGATAACTGCTGTAACACTTCCGCCATCTTCAACCGCTAAGGCAATACAGTCTGTTAAATAATATTCACCCTGCGCGTTATTAGGACTTAGCTTTGCCAACCATTTTTTTAAGTGTTTACCTCTTGCGGCAATAAAGCCCGTATTCACTTCTGTTATTTTTTTAATATCTGTATCTGCATCTTTCTCTTCAACAATACGCTCTATTGTCCCTTGCGCTCCTCTTACTATACGTCCATAGCCTGTCGGATCATCAAGTATCGTCGTTAAGACCGTCAATTCTGCTGATACTAAACTATCAACTAATCGCTGCAATGTTTCGCTTTTTATTAATGGCACATCGCCATAGGCAACAATCACCGTTTGCTCATCATCAATTAAATCACGCGCTTGATCGACCGCATGACCCGTGCCTTTTTGCTCAGACTGTAATACCCATTGCAGATTTTCTTCTGTAATAGCCGCCTGAACTTCCTCGCCGCCATGCCCGTAAACAATCGCAACGGTCTCTACCTCCAAGGACTGACAGCTTTTAATAACATGCTGCAACATCGCTTGCCCGCCAATGGTATGCAATACTTTGGGTAATTGAGAGTTCATGCGAGTTCCTTGACCCGCAGCTAATATAATAGGAAGTAGTTTCATAGTTTTATTTTGCATCGCAGAAAAGCATCTCTATTAATTCATGCACATTCCTTAGCTCATTATTAATAGATACAGTTATTTGGATTTTTTTTAAAAGTATAAAATAGTGCCATTCATTCGGCAGTATTTACATGATAAACGGAGACTTTTTCGGCAAATGCGGATATGAGGGATAAGATATTGGTTTCACAGTGAAATTAAAAAATCTTAGCTTCACCCATAGGTTAAGCGGGTATTTTTTAAATCACTGTGGAATCAATAGCTTGTTCATCATACTGTAGTTGCCTCACGGATTCAGGTTATAGAAAAAAGAAACCACGAGTCATTTAAAAACACTCGTGGTTTCTGATGTATCAGTTTAAAAAATATTAATACGTCTTACATGACGACTTATAAGGCTTATTCTTATCGTATACTCCCCAACGATATTCTAAGGGAGCATTAGGATCAGAGACTAACATGCCTGCCTCTAAATTCGCTCTTAACTCGCGTAGTGGCATAAAGTATTTTTCACCTAAGCTCATTTGCACCATACAGAAGTTATTAAGTTCTTTTGCTTCTAAAGGTGATGGTCTCTTTTGGGCGAACAATATACGCGCCCAACGTTGTGGCTGAGTATTTGGTCTGTATTTTTGTACTTTTTTAAAGTGATTACCCACTGCATCAAAAAATGCCTTTAAGCGTCGATCTCTTGAGGGGGTTGAATAACTATCATATTCGCGTGCATTCATACAACGACGTCCTTTCTTTTGAATACTTTGCAAATGCCAAAGTGCATCATAAACATAAACACTTCGATCATTTGCGTACATACATAAAGCAATCAATAGACGCAATGTTTTCTCATCAGGCTTTTCAGCTCGTTTGCCTAATGCACTCGCAATAATATCGGTAAAACGAACATAGTTATATTTTACGGCCGCTGCAATTTTGTACTGCTCTGTACTGAAACCTGGCTGCTTTTTCAAAGGTTTTTTAATATTTTGAGGCTGAATAAAACGACGATATCCATCTCGGTGACGCTTACTATCTTCAGGTACATAAAAAGGGAAGGATTCAACTCTATCCAAAAAGCGGGGTGCCTTAGGTGTAGTTGAAGACATGACTTCTGCAACACCTGCCTCGGTAACATTGACAATTTGATAAGAATGTACGCCTGGTGCTGCATAAATATCGCCAGGTTTAATCTGATTTAGTGCAATAGGGTAAGTATCAACTCCAAGAGTTTTCGTACTTGTCATGTCGGCAACATAATCCATAAACTTGCGTACCCGCTTAGCCTCTGGCAAGCGATCCCAACGTTTCATGGAATTACTAATGTATCGAGGACCACGTCGCCCCTTCTTTTTACCACGTTGTGTATTGTGAATGACAAATGGCAACTTATGCTCATAAGCAAACACTAAACGCATCGCATAAACAGCATCAGCACAATCCGTTGCATATTTATAATAAATTGGTTTTTTCTCATCCATGAAAAATTCTTCAGTCCAATTTTTCTTTACCCAAGCACGATAGGTATTTTCCCACTGATTATTCCATTTATTTTTTGACTTCCACACTGCTGCATTTGCAACACCTGAAAAAGTTAATAGCATCAAAACAGTACAGCTTATAAAATACTGAAATATATATTTTTTCATGAAAGAACCTAGTTTTTATTTTAAGAGATAACTTAACAAAATCATGCTTTGTTATAGCGTAGTTTGAATAAAATTGTAAGTACCTACTGGTTGGTAGCTTAAATTACGACTAAACTGGATTAAATTACAAATAACAATAGAAGTAAAAATAATCATGCAAGGCACTTCTCTCTTTTCAGAGCAGAACAATAATAAGGACTCTAAAAAGCTAATAAAAGTTTAAAATTATCTACAAATTATATTTACAGTCAAAAAAAAAGGCTAGACGATGAAACGCCTAACCTTTCTTATATCCTAATACTTTAGGATATTAACGGTACGATTAAGATTAGATCTTAACGACGGTTTTGCATAAAGCGTTGCAATGCACCGCGTGTGCCAGCACCAACGATTCCATCAATAGGTCCTTTATAATAACCTTTTGCTTTCAACTTACGCTGAAGTGCATAAACGTCAACAGGTGGCTTAACCGCTTTTCTATAATGACTGCGCTTAGCACCTCTACAGCTGTATGCGTGATGATGATTACGTGCCTTATACTTATGAGTATGACGAACAGATTTTGTACAACCAGGAACTGCTGGATGCATATGAGTCCACTTATTGTATCTTTTTGGAGCTACATATTTTCTTGGAGCAACATATCTTCTTGGAGCAACGTATCTTCTTCCTGATTTTTTACAGCTATAAGCATGACGATGGTTACGTGTTTGATACTTATGAGAGTGACGAATAGAGTTAGTACAACCAGGAATTGCTGGATGTGTATGACCCCATTGAGGACGTGGACGTGGACGTGGACGTGGCTTAGCACACTTCGCTCTACATACGTTCTTGTACTTAACAACGACTCTTTCCTTAATAATAACTTTTTGTGGAGCTGTTTGAACTTGAGAACCACCAGCAACCTGCTGAGACCCACCAGCAACCTGCTGAGACCCACCAGCAACCTGAGAACCACCTGCTACTTGAGAACCACCACCAGTGATTTGCTGTTGGCTACAACCAGTGACAGCAAAACCTGCTACTACTAGTGCTGCAATTGATAATTGATGTGTATTTTTCATGTTTTACATCCTTTGACGTGTTTAACTTGCTTAAGATTAGATTGAACAAACTATCTGTAATTTTTGTTTATCCGCCAGTGGAGTATAGTATTTTTTGTGGCGACATTCAAAAAAAAGGGTGTGTTTTTAGCCTACTTTCTCCCCTAATTTGTCTTTTTTACCAAAAAACACTAAAAAACGATACTAAATTTTGTTTTTTTACAACAAAAAAGGGTAATCACACAAATGATTACCCTTTTTCGAACATCTTAGGAACGTAATAAAAGTTGTCGAGCTTATTTCATGTACATTCCTTCGCGATAAAAAATATTTTTTATCTATCGAAGTGTTTTACCAATACGATGAATCATTTCGATTTGTGCTTGTGCTGCATCCAACTCTATTCTAATTGCTTCATAATCCAAATCTTCTGGATCTTTGCCTTTTAAAGCATCTTCAGCACGTTGCTGAGCAGCCTCGGCAGCCTCGGCATCCAAGTCTTCAGCACGAATAGCAGTATCAGCCAATACAGTGACAACACTAGGCTGAACCTCCATGACACCACCTGCAACAAACAGAGAAACTTCACCGTCTTCCGTTACATAGCGCAATTCACCAGCCTTTAACGTCGTTATTAACTGAGTATGCTGTGGCAGAATACCTAAAGACCCCATCTCCCCAGGTGCAAATAATTCTTGCACATCACCTGAAAAAAGCGAGCTTTCAGCACTTACCACATCTAAATGCATTGTTGAAGCCATAACAGTCTACCTCGTTTTTAAGACTTGCTATCTTTCTCAACAGCTTCATCGATACCACCAACCATATAGAATGATTGCTCTGCGAGATGATCGTACTCACCTGCAAGAATACCTTTAAAGCCTGCCAATGTATCAGCAAGAGAAACATATTTACCAGGAGAGCCTGTAAATACTTCGGCAACATGGAATGGCTGAGACAAGAAACGTTGAATACGACGTGCGCGAGCAACGGCTTGTTTGTCTTCTTCTGACAATTCATCCATACCCAAGATGGCAATAATATCTTGCAACTCTTTATAACGTTGCAATACACCCTGCACACCACGCGCAATAGCATAATGCTCTTCACCAATAATCAATGGATCTAATTGACGCGATGATGAATCCAAGGGATCAACCGCAGGAT
>QOAQ01000108.1 GCA_003972955.1 Aquificaceae bacterium | reverse complement strand
TTCTGATGGTAACAGTGAGTCAGACGATGTGACGGGCACAGTAACCATTACAGGTTATTTTTCGTTTAATCTATAAAGGCAGATAAATTTATGAATATAAAAATAATTCAATTTCCATTTATCTTTTTGTTGCTGTCTAACAAGGCAGTTGCCTTTGATAATATGACGCAGCTTCAACAGCTTGTCTCAAAAGCTAATTACCAACAAGCATGGCAACAAGCCCAACGTTTATCTAAAACAAACGAAGGCGACCCCCGTTTCGATTATCTCTATGGTATTAGCGCCCTTGAAACAGGTCATCCTGATAAAGCGGTGTTTGCTTTAGAGCGCGTTATTATCAATCAACCTAATCTTGTTCGCCCTCGTCTTGAGTTAGCACGTGCTTATTTGAAAGTACATAATGATCAGGCGGCATTGCGAGAATTTAAACAGGTGCTGAGTTTAAATCCTCCTGCAACGGTTCAATATAATGTAAACCGTTATATTCAAGCCATGAGTAAAAGCTCAAAAAGTAATAAACAATGGATTCTTGATGGTTTATTAACATTAGCCGCTGGGTATGATGATAATGCGAATTTTGGAGCAGACACTGCTAATTTTAATGTGCCTGTTTTTGGTTCTATTATCCTTAAAGATGAGTCTTTAAAAAAGGATTCTCCTTTTATCGAGATAGGAGCACAATTAAAATATCGCTATGTTTTATCAGATGCTCATCGTGTTTTCTTAAATACCCGTGTTGGTCATAAGCACTTTAGTAAGGCGAAAAAATTTAACCTTTCTAATCTCAGCATTCAAGGTGGTAGTCTTTTTGATGTGGGTAAATTGCAATATCAAATCTCTTTACGTCACCAAACATTACGTCTTAATGATCATCCCTTTAGTAATACATTAGGCTTAGAAGCAGGAGTTGCCCGTGAGCTATCTAACGACAGAGTAGTGGCTGCGAGTATGGCTGTCGAAAATTATGATCATAAAAAACAGAATCTACGTGATGCCCGCCGTTACCAAGCTTCAGCTCGCTATGGTTTTACTAATGCTAATGTGAATCATCAAGTTGAAATTTTATTGGGCACAGAAAAGCCTAAGCATTCAGCAGGAAAATATCATACCCGTAATAGCATGGGAGTTGCTTATACTGCCAAACGAGCATGGGACTTTCGACATTCTTCCTCTTTTAGTGTGCAACTGCAACGATATGCACATCGTGATAAAGACCCTATCTACAATGTTAAGCGCAAAGATAAGCGTTTGTTAGTAAAAGTTGGGCATTCAATCAATTTAAGTAAAAAATTATCCGCATTTGCAGACATCGGTTACATTAAAAATAATAGTAATCTTGACCTGTATAAGACCAATAAAACATTTGCGCGAGTTGGTATTAACTACCAGTTTTAAGGGAAACACATCATGAAACGTAAAGTGAGAAAAAAATACCGTTTATTTGCCTTCTTAGTGCTTAGTATTTTTCCAAATTTAGTTGTGCTTGCTGCTGGAAATGAGTTGGGTAAAACAATTTTAGCCCGAGGTACTGTTACCGCAGATCGCAATAATGCTCGTGCGCCTTTAAAGCGACGAAGCCTTGTTTTTAGGCAGGATATATTACGCTCAGGAGCTAATGCTCGCGCGCAATTTCGTATGATTGATAATGCCTTAATAAACCTACAAGAAAACTCCGTATTACGTCTTCGAGAATATAAGTTAAAGACAGCTCAGGGTAATGGAAGCGTCGTTATGGAGTTGATTACGGGTGGTTTACGCACGATTACAGGTACGATTGGTAAGCAGAATAAAAAGGATTATCAATTACGCACACCTGCCGCCACTATTGGCATTCGTGGCACAATGTATGAGGTAGAAATTACCGCGGAAGGTATGTATGTTGGCACATGGAAAGGTGATATTGATATTCATTCTTATTCAGGAAAGTGTCATCTTTCTTTAGGTGATAAAGCAAAGAACAGGTTTGCTTTAGTGGATAATCAAGGTGTTTGCAAGGTATTAGCAAATGCTCCTAAAGTATTTCGTGACGGTCATAGTTCTAAAGCGGGTGCAACGACCAGCCTAGTCGGTATTAATATTGATCCCTTATTGGAAAATCCACAGAAAAAATCCCCCTATCGTAGTTTTACGGTCGGACAAGGTTCAAGGGCTTTGCTAAAAGGTCGGGCGGATAGACTCTCAAGTAACCCTGTTATTACTACAGATGCTAATGGTGTGGTCAGTTCAACGACTAATGCAACGGATTTCTCACAAAATATAGGAGGCTATCCTGTTGGTTGGGGGCGTTGGAATAAATACAATGTAAGTACCGAGTTAGGTGGTATTCCAAACCCACAGAATGATAAAAATGGTTTGCTATGGTCAAGCTATAAACCATCTGCTACTCATGTAGTCGCAAGCCGAGTGGGTGTGGCGAGTTATACCCATACAATTGATAGCCTTGCTCAAAGCAGTATGGGAAAAGTTTCCAATGTTGCGGTACAAATGGATGTAGATTTTGCTAATGGACAGGTTAGTAATGGCGCAATTTCTGCACGCGTCCCCAACTACACTTGGGTTGGAGTGTTTGATGGCAAAGTGGCAGGCGGTAAGTTGTCTTTAGATTTTAATGGCGGTGCATTAGTGAATGCTCAGACAGGTGTTTCTTCCGATGCTACAGGAAGTATTGCGGGAGATTTTGTCGGTGATAATGCCGAAGCGATTACGGGAGGCTTTAATATGGTTGATAGCAAAAATAGTGATAACCAAATAGAAGGTCTTTTTTTAGTGGGTGAGAAATAAATAGATTTAAGCTTTTGCGTAGAGACAAGGCATGCTTTGCTAAAAATTTACAGTTCGATAATCACTGCCACGCCATCTTTAACAGCAACTGCCTTCTTGCCTGCTAATATCTCAGAAAATAACACATTGACCAAGGCGCCTCGCCAATCATGAGACAGGATTTGACGTTTCTCTATCACCATACTGGCAACTTTTTTACGAGTGGTGATAACCGCAGAGGTGATACCTAGTGCTTTAGCGCGAATATTTAAGGCTGTCATTAACACATCAATCACTTTATCTTGTGTGGGACTTGGTTTGTTTCTACGGCTTATTTCAGGCCATTTACTTTCATCTAAGGCTTTGCCTCTTTGAATGCAGTCGAGCCATATTTGATGATACTTCTTCGTGCGCTCGGCATTAATACCCCGCATATCCGCAATGGACTGTAAATCTTGAGGTTGTTGCCGTGCAAGATCAATAAGAATTTCGTCTTTCATTACCCAGCGACGGGGCAAATCTTTCAGTTCTGCGACTTCTTCGCGCCAAGCAGCGAGTTCTTGCAATATAGGTAGTTGCGAGCGTTTAAGAACTTGTAGACCTTTCACTTTTTTCCAGCGACTAAACGCATTGATAGCATAAAGGCTAGGGTCGATAAGACGAGCAAAGTCATTATCTAACCAGTTGAGTCGATTCAGTGCAATAAGTCGGTCACGCATAATAGGGTAGGCTTGTGCAAGATAGCGAACATCGTCGATAGCATAATCTAATTGCGCTTGTTTTAACGGTCGCTTAGCCCAATCAGTACGTGATTGGGACTTATCAAGGTCAACCTTTAATACCTGTTGCATTAAGCGTCCATAACCCATTTGATCACCATAACCTAATACAGCCGCTGCGGGTTGGGTATCAAAGATGGGTTGGGGGACTTGACCACTCAAGAAATTAAAGATTTCTAAGTCTTGATGGGCGGCATGCAGGACTTTGGTGATATTGGTGTTATTGAGTAAGTATAACAAAGGAGAAATATCATCAATCGCTAAAG
Organism: Aquificaceae bacterium; assembly: GCA_003972955.1. Lineage (GTDB taxonomy): Bacteria > Pseudomonadota > Gammaproteobacteria > Thiotrichales > Thiotrichaceae > JAGLBW01. The sequence continues at coordinate 1,773 of QOAQ01000108.1, read as the reverse complement.
GATCGATACAAGCTAGTTGCAGATTCCCTGTAGCATCGTGCGCTGCAATTTGTACTAAACATAATTTAGGGTAGTAAGTTCGCTCGCGAATAAATTCTGTATCCAATGCCAGCCAGTTGCAATCTTTGATTGATTCTATATAGCTCGATAAATCATCATTCGTGGTTATGACTTGATACACAGGTAATTCCTTTATTTTTTAATATTATTGCTCTTTATTGGTGGATACAGGTCGATTGATAATGTCTACCTGCTTATATGATCACAATTTATAGAGAGCATGTACAGAAATATAAATAATAGAAAGTAGGCTTCGTGTTAATTCTGTATAAATATTGATCACTGTAGACTATCGGCATGTTACCCTTTAAATACTAAGGCATTGAATTATAGTTTTTATTTATATTTCTACTGCTTTTATATCATTATTTTATAATATAAGACTATTATTCTGTTTATTGACCTAGATCAATGAAAGGTGCAGTGTAGAGGGATCTTAAGAACTTTCCAATCGCTAGGAGAGAGTATCGACACTTAATTTCTCTAAAATTAATTGCCGAATAGGGAATGTGCATGGGGTAGCTTTCCAATAAGTTATGTCAAGTTCATTTCTAAGGACTCAGGATTGAATAATGTGCAGAACTTGACACAGAATTTTTATCTCAGATTGGATGATCTCAATCGGCGCATAGTTACTCTACGCAACGATTGATAACATTCAATCTGGGATAAAAAGGCAATTTAAGTTTTGTAGATTATTTAATTCTGAGTCCTTTAGGTTTAATAAGCCATTAATTTGTGACTTTTTATGCCTAAAAAAAATCCCGCTTTATAGCGGGATTTTTTTCGCTCGAAATAAACTCACGTATTTTCCAATCCTCCAATGTAGTCTCGAAAAACACCCACTAATACGCCTTGTATTTCGATATGTTCAGAAGGATAGAACATAGGTTCTAAAAGGCTGTTTGCGGGTCGCAGTTCGGTGACACCGGTATTTTTTGGATGATAGTATTTAAGCGTGGCTTCGTAGCGGTTGATAAGCGCAACAATAATCGCCCCTTCTCTTGCGTAGTTTTGTTTTTGGATAACAACATAATCCTCATCCCATATTCCCGCTTCTATCATCGAGTCACCTGATATTTTCAGCACATAGCGGTCAGGACCACAAAAAACTTGAGCTAAGTTAATATTTTGTTGCTCAGGAATCGCCTCGATAGGCGCTCCAGCTGCAATACGCCCCATGTAGGGTAATGTATCCTCGGAGCTAAAGTCATCTTGAAGTTTGTAAGCTGCTTTACCAGACGATTCAAGTAAGTAGCCAGCTCCAATGAGTGAGCGAATATGTTTGTGTGCGGTACTACGACCGATATTAAGTTCATTGCCAATTTCTTCGAGTGTTGGCAGACGGTGGTGTTCTTGAGCAAACGTCTTAATAATATTAAGTGCTGCTGATTGTTTAGATGTTAGCATGGCTATTTCCTTTTTGTTTCCCCGTTTATATGTATAGCGAACAAAAAGAGAACTTTCAAGTTTTAAAACCTATTTTGATTATATTTAGCTCAGTATTTTAGCCATTTCTTACTCTCATAACTGCGTAATGTAGCTTGCCTCATCTATCATTTGCTTGCTTAATAAGTCTTGAATCAGGCGCTAGTACTCCAACAATATTGTATTGATGGATACAGCGAGTCAGAAAGCGGTTAGCCACTAGGCGCACTTTGCAGGGAATGGTCACTCCCTTCACAAAAAGTGCAACAACGTGGATGACCGCTT
>QOAQ01000114.1 GCA_003972955.1 Aquificaceae bacterium | reverse complement strand
GTTCTAAGTGGCGGACGTGGCAATGACGAAGTACACGGGGGAAGTGGTAGAGACACGCTAAGAGGCGATTATGGAGACGATACCTTATACGGCGATGAAGGTAATGATGTTTTGCGTGGTGGTCGAGGTAAAGATCAGCTTTACGGTGGTGAAGGTAATGACACTTTAAGAGGAGATCGAGGGGATGACAGCTTAAATGGTGGCAAGGGCGATGATCGTCTCGATGGTGGTCGTGGTAACGATACCTTAAAGGGTGGCTTAGGTAATGATCAGCTAAAAGGAGGCAGTGGTAACGATACCTTTATTGATAATGCAGGGGAAAATACAATAGATGGCGGTAGTGGGGATGATACAGTTAAATTTAATGCCGTTATTAGTAATTACGATATAGAGGCGAATAGTCACGGTTTTACTATCACCAACAAACGGACAGGCTCAGTAAGTCATGTTAAAAATGTTGAATCTTTTGAGTTTAAAGACAGTACATTAAATCAGGCTGAACTAACCGCATGGGCAGAAAATGCCGCTCAAAATCAATATCGTTCCGTTGATGGGACAAATAATAATTTATCTAACACAACATTAGGGAGTGCCAACACAGCATTTATATCTATTGTTGATAAAGATCCCGACAGAATGCTAGAAGGTAGTGCGGCAGCAGGATTGCCAAATGTTCGAGAGATAAGTAATGCAGTCGCTGCGCAAAGTGAAACAACCGTCAATAAAAAAGGTTTGAGCGATATGTTTTGGGTTTATGGTCAGTTTTTAGACCATGATATTAACCTAACACCAACCAGTGCAACAGAGTCAGCTAATATTGAAGTGCCAACGGGAGATGCTTTTTTCGATCCATTTAATACAGGCACACAAGAAATGGATTTTCACCGCTCAGTTGCCTTGGAGGGAATGGATGTTCGTACACAGGTTAATAATATAACAGCCTTTATCGATGGTTCTAATATCTACGGTTCTAGCAAAGAAATAGCGGACGGTTTACGTGCTTTTGAAGGTGGAAAGCTTTCCATGAATGCTGAAAATTACATGCCAGAAGATGATGGCGGTCAGTATAAATCAGGAGATGTTCGTGTTAATGAAAATGCGGGGCTTACCTCTATGCACACCATCTGGGCAAGAGAACATAATGCTGTAGCAGAGAGATTAGCAGAACAAAACCCAGAATGGAGTGATGAAAAACTCTATCAAGAAGCACGTAGATGGGTTGTTGGAGAAATGCAAGCAATTACATCCAATGAGTTTTGGCCAGCACTACTAGGAGGCGAGGGCTTAAGTGAATATAAAGGTTACGACTCAAGTGTTGATCCTCAAATAAGTAATAGCTTTGCAACAGCCGCTTATCGCTTAGGTCATACTATGCTGTCTCCCAGTATTTTGCGCCTTGATGAGCAAGGTAATGAGATCGCAGAGGGTAATTTACAACTACGCGATGCTTTCTTCCAGCCACAGCGTGTCGCAGAGGCGGGTGTAGACCCTATTTTGCGTGGTCTAGCGACGCAAACAGCGCAAGCCGTTGATCCATTGATTGTCGATGATGTGCGCAACTTCCTCTTTGGTGCACCAGGATCTGGTGGATTAGACTTAGCATCGCTTAATTTACAAAGAGGGCGAGACCATGGCTTACCAGGATACAATGATATGCGTGAAGGTTTAGGCTTGTCGCGTATTGAAAGCTTTGATGATCCTATTTTCCAAGACGGTGTGGGAGAGAAACTTGCGTCTATTTATGATAGTCCAGATGATATGGATCTTTGGATTGCAGGTTTAGCAGAAAAAAGTGAAGGTGATTCATTAGTTGGCTCAACCTTTGGCGCAATATTGACCGATCAGTTTGAACGTTCACGCAATGGTGATCGCTTCTGGTATGAAAATCAGTTCTCGTCAAGTGATATAGCCACGTTAAATAATACAAAATTATCTGACGTCATCATGCGCAATAGCGACATCGACAATATGCAAGAAAATGCTATGGTTGCACCGACAGAAGAAGCACCAGTGCAAGTACCCGCTGAAGATGTAGCCCCTCAGGGAGACTTAAATGCTAGAGGTCTTGAAGGAGCAGCTGCGCAAGCCGTCGATGCGGTACAACTTGACCCTCAAGCAGAGGCTGATGTATTGAATCAGGCGTTAGATGCTGCCCAGTAAGGATTAAGGACTTCGAATTAAATAACTATAGATATTCACTTAAAGAATTTCCCTTTACTTCGCTCAGTACAGGCGACTCCGCTCAGAGAACGAGTTCCCTGAGCGGAGTCGAAGGGAATGGAAATTTAATATATGAAAGACTATAAGTGGGAAATGTAATAAGTTTCGTACATTATTTAATTCTGAGTCCTAGTACTCCATCAATACAATATTGTTGGAGTACTAGGTATCTCAACCAGTGATTTGTTCAAATATTTAAAACTCCTTTATACTGAGCCTTCATATCCTCTAAAACATTAGAATAGAATGTATCAGTATCAATCACGCCAAATTTCTTTTGATGCGCCAAACTGAGCTGGTCGAAGCTGAGTAATTTATAAATATTCACCCATTGATTGTTAATTTTTAGCGCAATTTGAGGGTTTATTAAATAATTATCAGGCATAACACGATAAAACAACTTCAAACCTTGCTGTGTCTCGTTATGCATTTTGTGCATTGAAAGTATTTCCCCTATAAAGCGTTCATCATAGAGTTTTTCTGTTATTAGAGACGACGGAAAGTTTCTTAGAGCCTCAACAATATCCTGAGGTGTAAAGCCCCCTCCCGTAAAAATCATTTTTTGTGGAATGATTTCATAAAATAAAGCCATCATTAAATTAATAATAAAAAACTCACAGGAATGTTTATCTAATTTGATGTGCTGCTTATCAATACGAAGATGCAAGCTGTCAGGAGACAAAGCAAAGAAGGAAGGTGCTAGTTTTTTGTGGGCATACTCCCGATCCTTCCAAGCAAGACAAAGCGCAATTTGAAAGGCGTTATGACCTTTATTATTTACCAGACTTTTATCAGCATTTTTATCAAGCAGTAAATGAATAAGATCAACATTTCCATAGAAAGTGGCTATCATTAAGGGCGTTTGATTAAACATATTGCGAAAATTTACGCCATGTCGATGAATTAATTGGGTGACTGCTTTTAGCTTCTTGCTTGTATAATTCATAAAATATTTTTTATGCAATAAAGCAAGACCATTTTCAGGTGTTTTAGCAGGTTTAAAGCCTATTTTTATGAGTGCGTTTTTATAAAAATGGTCATCATAAACTAAAGCATACTCAAACAATGCAAGCTTAGCTTTTCGCTTTTTCTCTATGAGCGCCTGATGTTGTAACTCTAAAATGGTAGTCGTGTCATAAATAGGCCAGCTAGGTGGTTTTTCATTTAATATTTTTTTTCGTATTGAATTAGCTTGCTGTTGCTTGCCTTGCTGTTCTAGTTTTTGCAGTTCCTGTTGCCATTCATCGGTCGATGATGTTTGTTCTTTTATAGAGAATTTTTCTTGATTGGTCTCTAAATCAAGTAATCGGAATATTTTATGAGAGACCCGTGTTTCAAGCCAATAGATATTAGTAATAGCACGAGTCAGTGCAACGTACAGGGCATTAATATGAAACTTATACGCTTCGATTGATTTATCTGTTTTATTCTTATTGCGAGCATAACGAATATCTTGAGTAATATCCTGCCTATCAATAGCTGCGCAAATTTTTTGGTAGCGTGATTCATTTGGGCTAATAAAATTAAACAGTATGATATTTTCATATTCTAGCCCCTTCGCTTCTTGGACGGTAAAAATAAGGGGGGTATCAAATAACTGTTGAGCAGCCTTTTTAAATGACTCATCAATGACAATAACCGCATAATGTGTCGTATTTTTAGTTTTTGTATTTAGTTCATAGCTTGTTTTGTCTTCATTTAACAATAAAGTCACCTTGCCCAAGGTGTTGTTATTAGAGCTCATTAAGTAGTGACTCTCTTTGTCGAGAGAGCCAAAACGGAGTGTTTTAAGCTTAAGAACGTTATTTGCAATCTGTATTATGTGGGCTGAGTTACGATAATTGCTATGTAAAATGTGAATTATCTCTTTATTTTTTTTCGCTTGATTAAAGCATAGTTGTTTTATTTTAGCCCACGAAAAAAAATTAGGATGAACCACTTGATTAGCATCACCACAGAATAAAAAATTTTGTGGTTGGCTCAAGGTACTTAAGACTAAGTCTATCTGCACACTAGTAAAATCCTGAATCTCATCAATGATAATAGCATCGTATTTTTTTTCACAATACGACAGGTAATGATGGCAAATTAGATTAATGTCATAGTAATTATTTTCTTTTAGAAAGCTCAAGTAACGCTGGAACAGATCATAGACCGCATTTTTTTCATGGGGTAAAAAAATAGATTGTTTAATGCCCAGCGACAAATAATGTTTTCGACTCAAAAAAGCCTGCCTAACACCCTCTGAGTTTGTGCTAGGCAAACCGCTAATAACACCTCTAAATTCTTCAAATAATTTATACCCATCTTTAATTGAACTGCTTTGAAGAATGTCTTTAAACCAATCTTGAAATATCTTGTTATTAATAGCCTTTCCTTGAGGAATTTGAATATTCTCAATGAACTCCTCAAAGCTTAAAAAATGTAATTGCTGCTGTTCATTTTGATAACAATTTGATTGGTAAATTTTTTTCGAAGACTCAACAAGGTAAGGCGATTGGCTGATATATAAAATATTGCCCTGTATATTCTTCATTTTCTCTAAAATCAAACTTGTTTTTCCACTGCCAGCAGAGCCAATAACAATTAATGGCAAGGTCTTTTGGAAAATTTCTGTTTGGGTGTTATCAAAAGAAATGGGCTTATTTAGAAGATTTATATGGGTACTTTGCTTATTAATAAACGATATTTTTTCTGGGGATGTTTCGGCGAGATTATTAATCACCAAAGGGAGGTTGCGCTCGTCAACCTTTACACCACGTCGCAAAAAACGGGACTTTTCGTAACAATGGTTTTTTATATATTCGAGTATTAGAGCGTAAGTTTCTTCTTTATATCGGTAAATTGAAAAAAGTAAGCGATCAGTACGGTTGAGTCGAGCGCGATATAAATTATCACCGACTTTTTTCACATTTGCGGCATATAAATTATCTTGCTTAAGTTTTTGGCAAAGTTTTTTAAATCCATCAATCTTCGTATCATCAAGGTCGTTATAAAGAAGTATTTTCATGCAGGATAGACCATCTGTGATTAAGCTATTTTCGTTTAAATTTGGACTTTTACAAAAGAGGAGTTGGGTGAAAATAAAACAGCAGTAGACTGTAAAGTATCCCAAAACTTAGGTTATCAGCATCTAGGATCTGTTACTAATATCATGCCACCCAACTGTCAAAAATTAACGACCTTTGAAGAGAGAACTTATAATTAATGCTAGTACTCCAGCAACATTGTATTGATGGGTACAGAGCAATCCAAAGCGTTCAAGACAAGGCATGGGTCGCAGGCAATGGTTATTCCCTTGGCAAGACCCATAACGCCGTATTGGACGCTTTGGGTTGCTCCCTTCGGGCGAGCCAGA
>QOAQ01000126.1 GCA_003972955.1 Aquificaceae bacterium | reverse complement strand
TAACCGCTTGTGCGGTATTACGAGAGGCTGGTGCTGACAGTGTAACCTCGCTTGGTGGAGGGGCTACTATAGCGGCTGCCACAGGTGCTCTTGGTGCTGGCGCAGGGCTTGGTACTCTTGCAACAGGCATGGGTGGTGGAACGGGTCTTGCAGGTGGAATGTAGCGTAGTGCGGGTGCGCCGAGGTATTCCATCAGCGCGGCATATTTTGGCGTTGATGGTGCATCGACATAATCTAACATCGAAAAGAAATTTTTCTTTGATAGCTCCCCAATACCGTAAAAGTGCATTAATAAACCACCACCGTGTTGCGCCCATCCATTTAAATAGCGTTGATAAGCACTTTGCATACGTGGGTCTTTTTGCGCGCGCATAAACATATTTAGTACAGCAGGGTCTTTCACCGTATGGGGTGGATCGTAGCGGATAAGATGTTGCCCTGCTTCATAGGCAAGTAGCTCTAAGCCGTATTTATCGGCTAGTTTTTTATTTTGATCGACATATTGCCCAAGGGTTAAGGCAATTGCTCCACCAGGATGACCTTTTTTTAGCGCTCCGCCCTGCTCTATTTCTTGGAATAAACGTTGCATTCCACCGTCAAGATCACGCGTCCATTGTTTTACTTCGGGGCGATGCTCTAAACGTGCAATATAATCACCAAAATAAGGACCAATAGCAAAGGCATCGACATATTTTCCACAACCACCTGCTTCTTTCCAGAGTGGACAATCGAGTGTTTCTTTACCAACCCATGTCACCGCTGATTGGGCTGATAACACACATTTTACACGATTACGTTGATTACCAAATTCTTGCTTCCAGATATTACACATTTCCACCGTGCGCTTGGCATACCAATTCGTTGCCATTGCAACGCGACGCTGATAAGGCGGTTTTTCTTTGTAAGGAAAATGCCATAATTTATCAGCTTTACGCGCCGCATAAGTTGTGCCAGGAAAAATGGTATTCCACATTTCATTGGAATATTCGAGATACACTTTTTGCCTAGGACGTAGACGATTTTTCACCATACGCGCATATTGACGTATATAATCATCACTGGCTTTATAAGGCACACTTAACCACGGTGCGGCATTGATAGCATTTGCTAAGTCGATCATACGCTCGGCTGGCACACCTTTATCACCCGAATAATGTGCCGATGCAGGTGTTGAGCGTTGATACCATTCGGTTGCATCATTTGCGCGTGTGTTTGACCATGTCATAAAACGTAATGCCTGCATAGGGGCTAAACGACGGATATAGTCTGGATTAAAGACTTGACGCTTATAGTTATGCTCATTGCGCTTTGGCACAATATGGATTTCGCGGATATAATTTTGTGGATTGGTTGCCGTAATACTAAGACGTAAATTACGTTTGGGTGACAGCAAATCAAATTCCATATGACCTGCGCGATTCATCACGATTCTTAAATCACCCGTTATTTTGAGTGTACCTTGCCCCTTATAAAGCACCACATAACGTCCTAAAGGAAAATGATCGGGTAACGACCATGTACTAGAGACGCTAGTAAAAATAGGACTTTGCTGTGGTGCAGGTAAGGACTTAACCCAGCCATGCTCATCAAGATCTAGCAGTTTTTGTTCGCGGGTATTAAAAGAGTTTTTACGTGTACAGTCGGGGTCTATGCCTCGTCCACTTTGCCAATCAAATTCACAAGAAGTAAACCAACCACGGGAGATTTTAAAAATATCGGTAAACGGTACAGCGGAAGTCAGCTTATCAAGACTCCCCACATTTGTACCTAAACGTGGGTTGGAGCTATATTTAGCCGATGCCGTTGAGGTGATGGCAAAAAGGCAACAGCAAAAAATAATAAATGTGCTGAATTTTTGTAATGTAATCGATGACTTAAAGCCCAAGCGTAGCATCTTTCTCTCCTTGAAATATGGCGAACCTTGCTATAATAACATCAGATAATAAAATACACTAACTTAATGATCTAGCCCATTGAGAATTATCAAAATTTCAAGATAGATAGGATGCAATTCATAGTAGTACAACCACTGTTTCTGCTGTTACCTTATTAATCTCAAAACGTATTTCACAATATTCCGTGTGTGAATCAGGAGGACTAGGATCATCGGAACAATTACACCCAGCAATTAGACCTTGGTAAAAAATACCCGTTTTTATCTGCAAATCTAACTCTGTTTCTGTGGCATTTAATACTAATACACTCATATCACTACCATCAGCAAAACTAGCAGTCGATAGACCTTCTTGAAGCGGCAAAAGGGTGTCATCCAAACTTGCAACTTCTTGTTGGAATGTCTTTTTAAACTCAGGCGATTGCCATGCTGCCAGAGATTTTTTTAAAATAATCATAGTACTTTCAACACCACCTTCAATAATTCATCATAATGATTAAAAACAGGATAGTCCGTTTTTAACACAGGTCTTTGCAAGATAAAAACAGGAATCTGCATTTCGCGTGCAACTTGTATTTTTGCGGCTACACTTACCCCGCCACTGTTTTTGCTGACTAAGGCATCAACAGCATAGTGTTTAAATAGTTGTCGCTCATTTTCCAAGCTAAAAGGCCCAATGCTTTCTATCCATGTGACCTTATCCAGCACGTGCTTCTGACTTATCGCGGTACGCACAATATAGTGAGATTGTGGATTTTTTGCGGCTAAAAACGTTGCTGAGAGTTGACCGATGGTAAAAAAAGGTCGCACAACCTTATCAGCAGATAATAAACTTGTTAATTGCTGACTCGATTGATAGTTAATCCAAACATCATCAGACTGTTTTTTCCAAGGAGATCGTAGGTAGTGATAGCAGGGAATATTGTAGTGTTGCGCCGCAAGACGAGCGTTATTACTTATGTTTATCGCATAGGGATGTGTTGCATCAATTAAACCATCGATTGATTTTTGCTGTAAGTACTGAGCAAGCCCTTCAACACCACCGAAACCACCACTATGTATCTCGCACGGTAACGATGGTTGACGCACCAAACCTTTGATACTGTAAATAACATCATAACCTTCTTGTAAAAGCAGTTGGCAGAGCTTAATGGCATCGGATGTTCCACCGAGTAATAATAGCTTCATTCTGCCCCCTTAATATCAAGTTCTGCTTTAAGTTAGTAAGCAATTTTCGTTACTTTGTCACAGAAGTGATTGCGCTTTTCACACTATACTCCTTAAATCTACAAACAAAAAAGACTTACCTTTGGAGTTCGTTATGCCCCGCACTACTTTATTCTTTCTCAGTTGCCTGTTTTTATCTACATCCTTATTTGCTGATACAAAACCTGTCTCGGCAGAAACAAATATAATTAAAACGCTAACTGAACTTGCAAAAGAGATTCCTGAGTACTATTTATCTCTGGATGGTGTGGCGGAATACAATGAGTATGATGAGAAAAAAATTATTCCGTGGATAAGCAAACACATTCAATACAGACCCACTGCTGGCTATCAATTAACGCCCGTAAACACATTGCAAACTGCAACAGGAAATGCTTTAGAACAAGCAACATTATTGCAAAACATTCTGCTACAAGCGGGCTTTGAAGCGCGTATCGCAAAAACTGTCTTAGATGATAAAACAGCAATTTTACTACTAAAACAAAGTTTTATTCGCTCTCCTGCATCAAACTGGAAATTAAGTGATGCATCGAGAGAAAAGTATCTAAAAAAACTCGCCCTCGCTTACAGTAAACCTGAAAATACCTTATTAGAAAAATATGCGAAAATACAGTCGTTAACACCTTGGGTTAAAAGTAAGGTGTATAAGGATTCTAATAAACTAGCCACATTACTTTATGATGTTGTTGAGAAAGAAAAAGCATGGAATTTCACTGATAATGCACTTAAGCCATGGCTTGATATTGCTAAAAACTATTATTTTGTAAAATATCGCATGTCTCAGGGGGATAAGTGGCAACAGGCTCATCCTGCTTTTATTGAAAATGCCCCTTCTATCGAAAAAAGCACTTACTTTAAAGACGATATTGCAAAGCAGTATCATCAAATTACCTTGCAAGCATTTATTACTCGAAAAGTTGATCATAAGAAACAAACCGTTGCTGTAACGCCTTTAATTAGACGCAACTCGCAAGCTTTGTTTGACCACCAGTTGACGTTTATTACAGCCCCCACAAGCTATCAAAAAGCGATGCAAGAGCAAAATATAGCGCTCTTAGAAAACAATAAGCTTTTTGTGCCAACGCTTGATGGCAGTTTAATCGAAAATTCACGGGCGTTTGACCTAGAGGGACATGATTATTCGGCACAAGACCTCATGGATCCTAGCCATCAACTTGCAAATACTATACTCAAAAAAGCTAAAACAAATGTAACACTCGATACCTTGCTTGATAACGATAAGTCTGTTGATAAAAAAAAGGTTTCCTCTGAACTTCTTGATTACTATTTAAAAATAACATGGCGTGCCCCTAATGGATCATCACAAGAACTAACACGTATTATCTATAAGAAAAATAAAGACCTAAACCTTACCGCCATCAACCATGATATTACACAGAAAGTTTCTCTCTCATCAGAGCCTGCGATACTAACTCCCGCGAGTCTATTACATAAGCAATTAAGCGCACAAATTGCTATTTTCAAATTACTTAAAAAAGCAAATTTAGCAGAAATATCTCAAGCACAAGTCATAAGTCAATTAAGCGCATGGTATAAAAAACAAAAAGACTTTCGCTATAACAGCGTTTTGGCATTGTCACAACAAACCGCTAAAAACCAACAGTATTTCTCCAAATCTCCTTTATTAGCCATGATATGGGAGCGCAAACAAGATGCTAAAAAGACAAGTGACAACGTGATCGTAACGTTTGATTATTTGCTAAATACAGCTCAGGTGGTGTCTTTAGCTGACAATAATTTATCCATTGATAGAAAAGCGACACTGCATCATGGTGTGTGGGGAACCTACAGCGAGGCGATTGTTCAAGGTGGACAACAACAGCGCGAAACACTCCCCCCTAATACCGTCAGCGCAGCAACACAATTTAATAAACAGGCAACTGATTCTAGCTCGATCTATGTGATTAATAATACAGAAGATATTAACAACCACCCGCAACTAAACAGTAGCACACGCTCTATTTTATTAGCCGAGCGTAAACAACATCCTGAATACCTCTATCTCATTGCAAAAAGCCAATCGAATGAATCACTCTCTGCTTATTATCGTATCAATTCTAAGACTGGTGAAACGCTAGGATATTCCGCACTTGGTCGCGGCGCAACATCGGCTGAGTACGTTGTACTGGCAAAAGTGGGGGTCATTTTATATAACGAAGCTTCTGGATTAATAGATTGTAAAAAAAGTGGTGGAAATGTACGGGGTTGCTCTGTTTGTGTAATGCTTAGTGCCAGTATATCTGCTTTAACTATGGGTATGACCACGACAGTGGGTACAGTACTTGGTGGGCCAATTATAAGCAAAGCATGTAAAAGTCTAATATGAAAATAACAACACTAGTACTCCAGCAACATTGTATTGATAGGTACAGAGCAATCCAAAGCGTTCAAGACAAGGCATGGGTCGCAGGCAATGGTTATTCCCTTGGCAAGACCCATAACGCCGTATTGGACGCTTTGGGTTGCTCCCTTCGGGCGAGCCAGAAAGCGGTCATCCACGTTGTTGCACTTTTTGT
>QOAQ01000146.1 GCA_003972955.1 Aquificaceae bacterium | reverse complement strand
TCGTGCAAAGCGCATCATCAGACGATGTTGAAAGCTCTATCGCACTGCTTGATAAGCGTATAAAAGAACGCTTCCCGACTGTGAAGCGTATTTTTGTTGAAGCCGAATCGCGCGAGCATTTTTTATTGCAGGATGAGGCGGAGTATCAAAAGACAGTTTAAGCCATTACGATAAAGACAATACGCCAGATAGCGAGAGTGTGACCAAATCACCTGATTGAAATTTACTGATTTCTTCCTGCTTTCCCACAAAATAAGGCACATCAGACTCCCGTGCGACAATCGCAGAGTGTGATAAATGTCCTCCTTGAAAAACAATAATACCATTGAGCTTAGGAATCATTTGTACCCATTGGTTATCAAAATAAGGGGCGATTAAAATTGATCCTTCTGGAATGTTTTGTTGAAAGCGGCTCGGCTTATCGATTATAAACAGTTTTCCTGAGGCTTGTTTTTTTGCACCAATCGACTGCATTTCCGTATTCGCTGACGCCACGCCCAGCAAACTATAATCATATAACGCCATGCTGGCTATCTGTTGCACTTGCTCATTCGAAACTATTTTATTGCTTTGATAATCTTGCCAAGATAACAATACTTTTTCAGGTGTCGGTGCTAATTGTTGCTTGAGCTTTTCTAACTCAAAAAAGAATAACTGTTTTAGATGCCGATTTAATACATCCCATGAGTGAGTGCTGATATTAACAGTAGGGAGCGTTAAGGTTTGCTGCCAAAATAGCTCGTAAGCATGGGCGGTATTTTCTTCTCTCCCTTGACCATTGCTCAGTGTGTTTGCGACCATCCAGTACTGAAAATATTGCGCTAGTTGCATATAGGAAAAATCGTTATCAAGCTCCAAAGTCGCAAAACATTGTTTGATTTTTTGTTGCCATTGCGGGGCTTTAAAGCTTTTCCAAAAACCGCCAAATTTGCTTAGGCGATAGAATTTCTTCTCTAATTGTGGCTCAACTAAAATACTGCCATCAGCTAAACGCGTCATAAAATCAACGTGTTTGGCTTGATAGCCTAAGGATTGCAAACTCGCTTTGGCATCATTATAGAGTTGTTTTAGTAAGCTAAAGGAAAGCGGCGAGAGTTTGCCTAAACTTTCGGATAAGGCGGTGTATTGCCAATCACCTGTTGGTAATTTTAGTTGCTGTTTTTGCGTAGGGCTGGCAGTTAATAATGCACCGACTAAACGTGTTTGCGGACGTACTTGTAGCAAGATAATCGCTTGTTTTGTCTCGCTATAAACCCACTCACTATCGAGCGGAAAATTAAAAGTATTTTGTAATTGTTGTGTTAATACACGCAATGGTGTTTCTAAAAAGGCGAGTTCTTCCGCAAGTGCTAAGGGCGACGCAAGCCCCTCTTTTAGACTGATAAGCGCAGGGCTGGTTTTACCTTCTACTGCTGCTTGAACGCTGTGTGTGGAGTATTCAATAAAGCCATAATCAGCAAAAAAACTCCACGGGCTGAATAATACACCACCGATATGATGTTCAATATATTCCTGCAACATCAATTGGGGTGACTCACTAATACCGAGTTGTGCTAGGCGTTGCTGATTCTCTGCATTAGCATGAGCAATCGTGGCGATAATATCATCAGAACTAACGGCGGAAGAACTCCAAAAATGTCCCGCATAGGATTGCTGATGCGTATCTTCTGCACTTTGCATACTGCGTACGATAAAACGACTGTCCGCATCACAGCGCGTAATAAACTGTTGAATTTCCTCATCATCAACACCATCTAATCGTAGCGTCTTAGGCGTAATAATCCCCACTTTTTCTGCCTGTGCTAAGTAGGTATATTTTTTAGACAACTGTATCATGAGCTTATTCAATGATGGGGGGAATGACAAACTGCCCTGTTTCATCAAATACGCCTGCCACTTTGCCCCCTGCTTGCTCAATCAAATAGCCAAAATTAGCAATATGGAAGCAACCGCCGTATGTTTTGCATATAATGACAATGGGTTTTGTTTTCGATTGTTGAATGATGTTATTAATGTCTTTGCTCGGGGCTATTTCAAAAGGCAAATGGATCAAATTGGGTATATTTTTGATAACATCATCCTCCACATCAATTTCTACCTTGAGTAAATGATTATCTTTATACACCTGCTTATCGCCCATAATAGGATAAATTGAAGTCGTTGAGGAGTAATCTTCTCGACCATTAAGCGGCAATTTTTGCTTACTCCACGCCGCTAACCCCCCTTGTAAAAACGCCACATTGTTATAGCCTAATTGATGTAATAAATTAGCCGCAATATAGCCACGCAAACCAGAATGGCAAAGCACCACAATCAGTTTATCTTTAGGTAACTGCTGTTTTAGTTTTTCTGGCAAAGTGCTATGAATTAAATCACCATAATGAACACTTGCCTGATGTGGGATAGAAAAATGCTTGCGCTCATAAGCCCCGCGTACATCCAGTAAAAAGAGTTTTTCTGGTGATGACTGTATATGTTTATTAAGTGCCTGTGGTGTAAATGAGGTGATGTCTAGCAAACGAAAAGCGGGAAGATGTTTTTTACTGCGTATCGCAAGCATCTCTTGTCGCATTTCTTCGTAGGTATCTAGCTTCCATGTACGCGTAAATTTATCAGGTTCACGTGCAATCACCTCTTTAATGGGCAATACCTCACCCTGAATTAAGGTATTTTTTATGACTGACTTATCGTGACTAAGACTGGGAATATCGGAGTGACTAGCCCTGCTTGGTGGTGTGGCTTTAGCTGTCTGCTTAGGTAAAAAAAGATAAATAGCAGATCCCACAATCGTCATTATGAGCATCACTAAAATAGGCTTTTTCCATGCCGATAAATATTGGCGTAAGGAATAATAAAAACCAACAAGAAAAACAGAAATTACACCCAATAACTGCAAGGTAGACTGCCAAACTGAGATCAAAGCATCAGGTGGTGGAATAGCCTGAGCAACAGGACTAATCAGGAGAATACCACTTAGAAAGAGTATTTTTTTAAATGTCATCGGTTCACCTTTTCATCCTAAAAAACTTCGTTATTTTCAGACTACTGTTTTGTCCAAAGGTTTCATTATTAAGAAATTTGCATTTGCGACATTGCAGCCATTATTGATTAGCGTTGTCTGTTTTCGGATAGTATTTGATATATTTATATCAGCTTTTTTCACATGATGTAATAATAATTGGCGGGTGGTATCCATCTGTTATTTTAAGAAAAAACTGGCAATTATAGACATTCACTTAAATAATTACCCTTCGACTCCGCTCTGGGTGCAAGCCCCCTGAGCGGAGTCGAAGGGTATGGAAATTTAATATATGAAAGACTATATTTTGAAAAATATAGTTCTATATCTCCCTACCTCAATAATTAAGAACTAATTTTATGGCAAATTTCAATACACATATTACCGTTGCGGCGGTTGGCTCAGGCTTGCTCTCTACCTTGTGCTTACAAGTTGGTTTTATTGGCACAAGTGATGCTTTATTGCTGACTTTAGCGGGAACAATTGGCGGTATTTTGCCTGATATAGACTTGCAGCACTCTTATCCTAGTCGCATTATCTTTTCTTTATTAGGCATGATTATCTCTTTTCTTTGGATTTTCTCCACACAAAATCAACTTTCCATTGTCGAGTTATGGGTAATAGGACTGATCATTTTTGCGGTTATACGCTATCCTATATGGATGATTTTTCATAAATACACCAAGCATCGAGGCGCTATTCACTCCCTTGTTGCTGCCTTTGCTTTTGCTCTTTTTACCACTTCGATAAGTTTTCATTTTTTCGCTAAAACGGACTTTATTTCTTGGTTAATTGGCTTGCTAGTGTTTTACGGTTTTATTATCCATTTGATTTTAGACGAGCTGTATAGCGTTGACTTTATGAACCATCGAATTAAACGCTCATTTGGAACCGCCATGAAAATAATGGATACCAAACAACGCATGATATCCAGCATTCTTATTGCACTTGCGAGTATTTCCTTTTGGTTTTCACCCGATAGCACCGCGTTTTTAGATACACTTAGCTCACCGCAAACGTATCAGATTATTTGGCATAGAATGTTGCCAGAAAACTTAATCACGCTTCTCAAATAAACTTCCAGCATAAAGATCGTACACAACAAGACATAAAACAGAATCGTTAACAACTAAATTTCTAAACTGTCCTATATTAAGGACATGATAACCACCATTCTATTATTAGCCTCAAACCCTAAAGAAACAGATTCTTTACGCCTCGCTGAGGAGTTTCGAGAAATTAAAGAAAGCCTAAAATTATCAGAGAATGAAGATAATTTTAGAGTCGTACAAGGCGAGGCTGTTCGCCCAAAAGACCTGCGTCGCCTAATTTTGGAAACCAAGCCACAAATTGTTCATTTTAGTGGTCACGGTAGTCAAAACGGAATTTTTCTGGAAAACATATTTGGTAACAGCCAAGTCGTATCAGCTAGGGCGTTAGCTAGCCTGTTTAAGCTCTTTGATAGCGTACATTGTGTAGTACTAAATGCTTGTTATTCGGCAGAGCAAGCACAGGCAATGGTAAGAGTTACTCCCTATGTCGTGGGGATGAAAAAGCCTATTAGTGATCGTGCCGCGATTCAATTTGCAACAGGATTTTATGATGGTCTAGGCGCAGAGCTAAATATCAAATCTGCTTTTGACTTTGGTGTGAATGCCATCGAATTAAACCGCCCTGCACAGACTGATGACCAGCGTAGCATTGATATTAACGCAGATTTAACCGAAGCTGATGACCATCAGGAAAATATCCCCGTTTTATTAAAAAGTGGTATTCAACGCCCTATTGCTGTTTCTATCGAAGACTCCGAAGAAAGCACAGACAAAAAATGGTCTCTAAGTGCTTTTTTAAGTTTACCCCTCTTTAAAATCGGCTTTTCGGTCACACTAACCTTAGTTGTGATTGCCAGCGTACTGCCTGTACTCATGGATTATGATAGTAACTTACCCACAAGTAGCAAAGAGGCAGGAATTTCTATTGCAAGTAGTGAGACTTCAGCAGTAGTGGTTACTGATCCCGTTGCTATTGGCGCTCCTCCTGCTATGCCCCCTCCAAAAACTATACCTATAAAAATAAAAAAACGTAATCAAACACAAAAATTAGAGGTACAACCAAAAAGTTTAGTGCTGTTTTTAGGTGCATCAGCAAAGAAACTACACGCTAATTTACGCACACTCCATAACGATGTGGTAGCAACTAACATAGACTGGAAAAGTAGCGATCCTAGTATTGCCAGTATTCGCTCTATAGCAAATACAACACAGTCAGTATTCATTGAGGGACATAAAAAAGGTCAAACGACTATTTCTATCACAGCGAATGATTTAGTTGATGTTATTCCTGTAATCGTTAAATAAGGCTTATTCCCGACCTCCAACTTGCTTGTACAAAGAAAATTTGAATAGCATTGAAAAACATCAATGCAATCGTATTTTTACTTCTTTAGAATCTCACTATTTTTATTATGTTTACCTACTTAGGGCTCAGAATTAAATAACTGCAAATGCGGATATGAGGGATAAGATATTGGTTTCACAGTGAAATTAAAAAATCTTAGCTTCACCCATAGGTTAAGCGGGTATTTTTTAAATCACTGTGGAATCAATAGCTTGTTCATCATACCGTAGTTGCCTCACGGATTCAGGTAACTAACGAAACCTAAATGCCTTTTGTCCCTGCTTGAATGATCTAAAATCGTTGCATAGAATGACTATGCGCCTTTTTTAGATAATCCAATCTGCAACAAAAATTCGATGTTAAGTTCCGCCACTTATTTAATCCTGAGTCCTTATAAATCTGCATTGAGCGCATAAAACAAGGATTCTACTTTATGAACAAGCAACTATTTTTACTATCTGCACTAACGATTACTTTAGCAAGTTGTGGTGGTGATAAAGCATCAAGTAATGCTGAAAATAACACCGTTAAATCTACCGAAGCTACAACTACTACTATTGATAAAAAAGCAGAAGTAGAAAATGCCAAGAAAATAACAAAAGCTTTTGGTGGAGCATTAAAAGCAGAATTACAAAAAGCGATGAAATCAGGCGGCCCTATTAAGGCATTGGCTGTTTGTAATAAAAAGGCGATGCCAATTACAGCACAAGTAGCAAAAGATCAGGGTGTTCAACTAAGTCGAGTGAGTTTAAAAAATAGGAACCCTGCGAATACACCCAATAAATGGCAGACCGAGGTATTAAATGATTTTAATAAACGTGCAGCCGCAGGTGAAGATATTGCAAAAATGGGGTTTGCTAATATTGTTGATAATAACGGTAAGAAACAGCTTCATTTTATGAAAGCATTGCCTACAGGAAAAGTTTGTTTAGCATGTCACGGCTCTAAAATAACGGAAAATGTTAAAGAAAAATTAGCTGAATTATACCCACAAGACAAAGCAACAGGATACGCTTTAGGGCAAGTTCGTGGTGCCATTGTTGTCGTTAAAGATCTCAATTAATTCCATTCCCTTCACTTCATTTCGACTTGCTCAGTACAGGCGAAGTGAAGTGAAAGGAAATTATTTAAGTGAATGTCTATAGCTTATTATATTTTGTAGCAACTCCTTTGGCTTTTTCTATTGGATACTTAATTGCATTAAGTCCAATTTTACGATCAACTGCTTGCAATAAATCAATATCCAATTTATCTGCAAGGCGGATTAAATACATCATAATATCTGCCATTTCTAAGGATACTTCATCGAGGGTTTCTGCGGATAAATTTTTACTCTGCTCATCCGTCAACCACTGAAAATGTTCGACTAATTCAGCACACTCTACAATCAACGCCATTGAAAAATTTTTAGGAGAGTGGAATTGATCCCAATCGCGCTCTTTCGCAAATTCTTGTAGACGAATTTTTATGGCTTCTAACTCTTTTGACATCGTGAAATCTCTTTTTCAGTATTTAGGAACATATAGATTTTTGGGAACAATAATCATACCTCTTATCTAGCATTAATTCGTTCGCTAGTTTTCATCTGATATGGTGAATAATTATTCACTTCAAATTAAACTTACCATGAGTCTAGCCCTTGTTTACAGTCGCACCAATGATGGCATCCATGCGCCTTTGGTCATGGTGGAAGTCGATTTAAGCAATGGTTTACCGGGTTTGTCGATTGTCGGACTCCCTGAAGCGGCGGTAAAAGAAAGTAAAGACCGTGTGCGGGCGGCGATTATTAATTCTAATTTTGAATTCCCCAGTAAACGCATCACCATTAATCTTGCTCCTGCGGATATTCCTAAAGATGGTGGACGTTTTGATTTACCCATTGCTTTAGGCATTCTCGCGGCTTCGGGGCAAGTTCCTGAAGCAAGTCTGTCTAAATATGAGTTTATTGGTGAGCTGTCTTTAGGTGGACAACTGCGTAAAGTGAAAGGTGTTTTACCTACCGCCTTTGCTGCCGAGCAAGCGGGGCGCGCTTTATTTGTGCCTGAAGAAAATGCAGATGAAGCAAGTTTAATTGCCTCTTTGGATGTTTATACGGCTAACCATTTATTAAAAATTACTGAGCATCTAAATGATCGCCAACGGCTGTCCACTCATTTGTGCGAAGCAAGGTCTAATACGGAAAAATACAGTGTAGATTTAAGCGATGTAAAAGGACAGTTTCAAGCCAAACGTGCTTTAGAAATTGCCGCCGCAGGTGGTCATAATTTATTAATGATCGGCCCTCCTGGAACAGGGAAGACAATGCTAGCAACACGCCTAGCGACTATTTTACCGCCCATGACAGATGAAGAGGCATTAGAATCTGCCACTATCTCATCCATTAGCAATCAGGGTTTTGATTATCAACACTGGGGACAACGACCAGTGCGCGAACCGCATCATACCTCATCGGGTGTCGCTTTAGTGGGTGGCGGGTCACAAGTTCGCCCAGGGGAAATTTCACTCGCACACAATGGTATTTTATTTCTTGATGAGCTAACGGAGTTTGATCGTAAAGTATTAGATGTGTTACGCGAGCCACTAGAGACAGGAAAAATTACTATTTCACGGGCGGCACGCCAAGCGAGTTATCCTGCCAATTTCCAGCTTATCGCGGCAATGAACCCCTGCCCGCAAGGCTATGATTGCGACTTAAAAGACAACTGCCAATGCTCTCTAGAACAGCAAAGACGTTATCGCTCAAAATTATCAGCACCTTTTTTAGACCGTATTGATTTGCAAATTGAAGTACCACGTTTATCACGTGACGATTTACAACGACCAGAAGACAGTGATAGCAGTGAGACAGTCAGAAATCGAGTGATCGCGTCGAGAGAAAGACAACAAACAAGACAGGGAAAGGCAAACCGTTTTTTAGGCAATAAAGAAATTGAATTGTATTGCAAACTATCAGCACAAGATGAACTGCTGATAGCTCAAGTAATGGAAAAATTTAAACTCTCTGCACGGGCTTATCATCGCATCTTAAAAGTTGCCCGCACCATTGCTGATTTAGCAGGCAGTGAAGATATTCAAACGCTCCATCTAAGTGAGGCGGTTAGTTATCGTTCGATGGATCGTTTAATTGCAGCTCAAGCACCTGCTAGTACTCCAACAACATTGTATTGATGGATACAATGTTGTTGGAGTACTAGTATTTAAATTAAGACCAACTTATTACTGCCCTAGTATTCCAATAACACCACTATGTTTCAAGTGGTTTGCCAAACTTCTCGGTGTTTGTCCCTCACTCGTCTTGCTAGTGGGACTCAAACCTTTACTTATCAAGAAAGACACAACATCAGGATGACCAAAGCGTGCGGCTTCATGTAAAGCTGTCCAATTTTTCTCTGATTTTGCTTTTAAGTCAGCTCCATTTTCTAATAAGATTTTTACTGTGGGTAGTTGCCCACGAGCGGCGGCTTCATGTAGCGGTGTTTCTTGTGATTTGTCGCGCGCATTCACATCGGCTCCATTTCTTGCCAAAATACCAACAATTGTTGCCAA
>QOAQ01000157.1 GCA_003972955.1 Aquificaceae bacterium | reverse complement strand
TAGCCCCTTTTTATTGAATGAGAACAAAGTATGTCTGATCCTGCTATTTTAGTTATTGGTCACGGCTCTCGTAGCGTTTCGGCGGTCGAAGAGTTTCATCAAGTTGCGGCACAATTAAAGCAGCGTTTTCCTCAGCGTTTAGTTGAAACAGGCTTTTTAGAGTTTGCAACACCGGTGATCGCGACAGGGTTGGAGAAGTTAATTGCCCAAGGCGCAAAGGATATTATTGGCGTGCCAGGTATGTTGATGGCGGCAGGTCATGCTAAAAATGACATTCCTAGTGAGATTAATACCTTAATGGCTGCCAATCCTGGGGTAACAATTCGCTATGCGACTGAGCTGGGAGTTGATGCCAAAATGATCCGTGCTGCCGCTGCGCGCATCGAAGAAGCTGAGACTCAGTTTGGTGATAATTATGAGCGTAAAGATACTTTATTGATGGTGGTAGGACGTGGCGCATCAGACCCTGATGCAAATTCCAATATCTGCAAAATTACCCGTATGTTAGAAGAAGGCATGGGCTTTGGCTGGGCAACAACCAGCTTTAGTGGTGTGACCACCCCCTTAGTCGATGCCGCTTTAGAACGGGCGCACGGTTTAGGCTTTAAAAAGGTTTTATTATTTCCTTATTTCCTATTTTCTGGGCGTTTGATTGACCGTATTTATCAATGGGCTGATGATTATCAAGCAGCACATCCTGAGATTCAATTAGTCAAAGCAGGCTATTTAAACGACCATGAATTAGTGATTGATACCTTTGTGGAGAAAGTTCACGAAGCAGAGCATGGAACGGGGAATATGAACTGTCAATTATGCCAATACCGTGTGCAGATTTTAGGGCATGAACATAATGTCGGTGCGCCACAGGAAGGGCATCACCATCATGTACGGGGAGCGGGGACAGATGCTGATGAGCACGGGCATGGACATCATCATGGACATCATCACCATTCACATTCATAACTAAAGTGCAGACATCAGTTGGTTTATCGTATCCCCCGCAAAATAAATAAGCTGATAAATAAAAATATTGTCAGCGGTAAAAAGGCACTGATAAAAGGTGAGATACCATACACAATACCGAGTTCATTCAGTACTCGGTTGAGCAAGAAGAACGCAATACCAACGACGATACCAATAAAAACACGTTGTCCTGCGCCACCACCACGTTGTGAGCTAAATAGAAAGGGCATTGCCAGTATTAACATCACTAAAGTGGAGATGGGCACTGCAAAACGCTTCCAATAAGCTAGCTCATATTTATCTGACTTTAAAGCATTATCTTGTTGATGTTGAATGATTTTTTTCAACTCGCTGCCTGAAAGTTGCTCGGGCTTCATCGCTGCTATTTCTAATATCTGTGCATCTAATAAGTTGCTATCTATCTGTTGTTTAAGTGTTTTTGTGATAACGCGCTGTGCTTCAAAATGGGTAATGTGTACATTGTTTAACTGCCAACCATTTTCAGTGTTGATGATTGATTCTGCTGTTGTGACTTTTTCGAGTCCACTACGGTCTTTTTTCATACTGTAGATGGTCACATCTGTTAGCTTATCCTTCGACCATACTTTGGTAATGTGTAGTACATTATCTTTTTGTTTTACCCATAAACCCGCATTACTCACGAGGGAGATATTTTTGTTTTCTACACTTGCTCTAAAGTTTCGTGCTTGTAAGTCACTGGCGGGAACGAGCCATTCCCCCATAAAAAAAGCAAAAAGTGTTAATGCTAAGCCGAGTTTAAGTACTGAGAAAATGATCTGTTTTATGGAGTAACCTGCGGCGCGCATCGCAATAAACTCAGAATTCGCTGCGAGATTTCCTAAACCAAGTAAACTACCGATTAAGGTTGCGGTGGGTAAAAACTCATAAAAACGTGCTGGCAGCGTGTAACTAAGATAAATCAGTGCTTTAAAGTTAGTGTATCGCTCATTGGTATCTTCTAGTTCACTGACAAAGGCGAAGAAAACATCAAGCATAACCAAAGCAAGCCACGCAACAACGAGACCTTGCAAGGCTGCCTTCCATAAATAGCTGTCTAATAATTTCATCCTGCTTTACCGTATTGCTTGCGAACTAGCCAGAGAGCTAAGGCAATAAAGAGAAGATGCACCCACCATAAACCAACAATACTGGGGATTTTACCGTCTTCTAGCATCGACCGACCTGTCATCAAGAGGTTGATGTAGATAGCATAAAGCAGAATACCTAAGGCTAATTTGCCAAAACGACCTTGACGTGGTGTGGTATGGCTTAGCGGAAAGGCAAGTAATGCGATAACAGGCGCAGATAAAATAATGGCTAAACGCCAATGCAGTTCGGCTTTACTCTCTTTGCTATCTTGCGCGAATAAATCCGTCGTAGATGTTGCCGATAATTTACTGGATGTTGAAATATTGGCACTTGGAACACGAAGTCCATGTTCACCGAAGCGAAAAATGGTGAATTCATTGGTTTTTTGATTATAGTCGTAACGACTACCATCATTTATTTGCAGTACACGTTCTCCATTTTGCTGATTTATAAAGAGTAGTGCTTTCTTTGCGGTTAATACACTGTCTTTTTCATTCTTTGCAGAATGCATAAAAAAGTGTTCCATCACCACATTTTTATTATCTAGTTTTTCCACAAAAATAGTTAAGCGGGTATCACCAACTTTTGTGTGCATAAACTCACCGACAGGAATCCCTGATGCTTCAGGTCGTTGTTTTACTTCTGTTTTTATATTTTGTGTGGTTGCCTCAATATTTGGTGCAACGAATAAAACCATCACCGCTAATAAAACAGTCAGTGGTGCAACAAAGAGAATCACACCGCTGTAAAGTTGCTTTGGACCAACCCCTGAGGCATGTAAGGCGCTCATTTCATGGTCTCGATATAAACGCCCAAACGCTAACATCATGCCGATTAGCAAGGCAATAGAGACCAACTGAATTGCACCATTAATTGATCCCATCAGTACCATTTTACCGAGTAAATCAACGGGTAAGTTTCCTGAGCTTACGCTACCGAGTAATCGCACAAAGGTATTGCCTACAATAATCAGCAACAAAATAAGCAGCGTACCAATAAAGGACTGTAATATTTCACGCACGATATAACGTTGAATAATCACTCAGTGACCTCGTTCACATAATAATCTACGCTTAATTCCCCAGCGGTTTTAAAGCGTTTGTGTGTCCATAAATATTGTGCTGGAAATAATCGAATTTGATCTTCAAATAGTTGATTAATACGCATGGCATCTTGCTCAAGATTTTTACTGGGAAAGTCCGCTAGAGCAGGCAGAAAACGTGAGATATAAGCAATCGCATTTTTCTTTTCATCGTATTCTCTTACTGTGATAAAAGGGACAACCTTTGCCTTAGTAATGGTCGCTAAGCGGGACGTACTCGGGTTAGTTGGTACATTAATGCCAAAGAAAGGAATCTGTAAACTTCCTTTATGCTTAAAACTTTGATCTGGTGCAAACCAAACACTATGCCCTGCTTTTAGACTTGAAATCATCTCACGTATTTTATTTTTAGGAATCGCTTTACCGTAGCGGCGCGCTCTAATTTTAGCAACGATATGCTCCAACAAAGGATTTTTATGCGGTTTATAAACAACGTGTAGCCCTTGAGCTAAGGAGCTCACAATCGGTCCACCGACTTCCAAACTGGTAAAGTGCATACTCAATAAAATGACACCTTTTTTATCTTCAAGTGCTTGTTGTAGATGCTCACGCCCCTCGATACGGGTTAATGCTTGTAATTTTTTATCACTTCCCCACCAGCTTAGGGATAAATCCATTAAACCTTGCCCGAGTGAAATAAAATGATCGATACAGAGCTGCTCTCTTTCACACGAGGATAATTCTGGAAAGGCTAATTTAAGATTAACATTCGCCACATGACGACGTGATTTTAATACGCGGTACATGAACTTGCCGATTACTTTTCCCAAGCGCATTTGCCAATGCCAAGGAAAAAAAGTAATCAAGCGTAAAAATATGATGGCAAGCCACATCCCCCAAAAACGCGGATGTATAAAGTATTGTTTTTGTTTATTATTATCCACAGGAGTTGGCGTGTCGCTACTATCTATTGGCATCAACTAGACGATAGACTGTCCCACAATAAGGGCAACGAGTAGGCTTTTTTGATCCCATTGCTAAAAATACACGTGGATGTGAGCACCATGCAACTGAATCATTCATGGGGCAGTGCAGCGGTAAGTCGGCACTTGTAATTAACACTTCTTTTTTAATATTAAGATTTTGACATCCTGCGACTCGTTCTGCCATAAATGAACTCCTAAAATAATTAACAATATCCTGAAGTTGTGACTTCAATACGGATAGCAGGGGATAAGATATTGGTTTGTCAGGGGATTTTAAAAAATCTTAGCTTCACCCTTAGGTTCAGCGGGTATTTTTTAAACCCGTGATGAATCAATAGCTTATTCACTGTGCCGTAGTGAAGTCTCGACTTCAGGAGTAGGTAAGCCAATGTTTATATTTTTCTACCCGTCCATGTACCGCATCAAAGTAAAGCGATTGTAGTTTTTCTGTAATTGGTCCGCGCGTTCCTGCGCCGATGGTGCGATTGTCTAACTCGCGTATGGGTGTTACCTCTGCGGCTGTGCCACTAAAGAAAGCCTCGTCGGCAATGTAGACCTCATCGCGTGTGATACGTTTTTCGTGTACTTCATAGCCTAAATCATTTGCTAAGGTCATGATAGTGTTGCGTGTAATGCCATCAAGTGCAGAGGTCAAATCAGGCGTATAGATAATACCTTTGCTGATAATAAATATATTTTCACCACTACCTTCTGCTACATAGCCTTCATTGTCCAGTAATAATGCTTCATCATAGCCATCGGTCAGTGCTTCTTGTAGTGCTAACATGGAATTAATGTAGTGACCATTTGCTTTGGCTTTACACATGCTGATATTCACATGGTGGCGAGTATATGATGATGTTTTAATGCGTAGACCATTTTTCATATTGTCTTCGCCAAGGTAAGAACCCCATTCCCATGCGGCGACCATAACATGCGTTTTAAGATTGTCAGCACGTAAACCCATACCTTCTGAACCATAAAAACACATCGGACGCAGATAAGCAGAGTCTAAATTATTTTCTTTAATAGAGTTAATTTGTGCGGCACTAACGTCATCTTTAGAAAATGGAATATCCATTCGCATGATCTTTGCAGAATTGAATAAACGGTCGGTGTGTTCAGCAAGGCGGAAGATAGCTGTACCACCATCGTCTGTTTTATACGCTCTAACACCTTCAAATACGCCCATCCCATAATGTAACGTGTGTGTTAAAACATGGACTTTGGCATCGCGCCAAGGAACCATCTCACCATCAAACCATATTACGCCATCACGATCTTCCATCGACATGGATGTATCCTCTTGTTGCTAATATTATAATGGCTAAAGAGGATACACCGAGCGATAAAGAAAAACTAGCGTAAGCTCGCAAGGGCGTATTGTGAACTAGTACTCCAGCAACATTGTATTGATGGGTACAGAGCAATCCAAAGCGTTCAAGACAAGGCATGGGTCGCAGGCAATGGTTATTCCCTTGGCAAGATCCATAACGCTGTATTGGACGCTTTGGGTTGCTCCCTTCGGGCGAGCCAGAAAGCGGTCATCCACGTTGTTGCACTTTTTGAGAAGGGAGTGACCATTCCCTGCAAAGTGCGCCTAGTGGCTAACCGCTTTCTGACTCGCTGTATCCATC
>QOAQ01000148.1 GCA_003972955.1 Aquificaceae bacterium | reverse complement strand
CATCAGCCTTTTATTATTATTTTTAGGGCTGATATTATGACAAAAGTTAGTCAAGAAGTATTCTATGAGAAAACCGTGCCCCCCGCCCCCTCCAGAATTTTTTTCGTAACTACTAAGAATTACGCGCTACTTTTTCATATCATCAATACAATCTCACACCTTATTGAATCCCTTTTAGATTATTTATTAATCACCTAAAAAGACTCACCTTATCGCTTCAATCAAATTTAGTTATTAGATTGAATTTATTGAAGTTTTTATCTAAATATCTGTAAATAGTTGAGCTTTTTATTCATACTTTATCGCTATAGCATATGTGCATTCAGGATAGCGAGAGAGATTTCCACATGCCTTTCCTTTTCAGAAAACACACATGCTTTAAACCTACTTAATGAGATGCAATGGAATTCAATAAAAATAACTCGATGTTACTGCAGTCTGTTTATCCTGAACTAAAACGGCTGGCAGCTATCTACATGTCTAGAGAACGTGCAGGACATACTTTATGCCCCACTGCTCTCGTTAACGAGGCTTACTTAAAACTTTGCTCCAGTCAGGATATTGAAAGCAAAGACAAACAGCATTTTTTAGCAATTTGTGGACGCTGTATACGGCAAGTTTTGGTTGAGCATTCGCGTGTAAAAAATGCCTTAAAAAGAGGTGGTGATCGTACCTTTATGACGCTACATGAAGAGGCTTGTGGGGATAATAAAGCAAGCGATCGTGATATAGATATTATCGCACTAGAAGACTGTCTAAAACGCTTAGAACAGTTAGATGCAATACAAGTAAGAATCGTTGAATTACGCTTTTTCTCAGGGATGACAATTGAAGAAATAGCAGGTGTTCTGGCGTTATCAGAATCAACAATAAAGCGCAAATGGATGATGGCTAAAGCATGGTTGTACAAGGAGATAAAATAATAGACGCGGCAACTTTTGCACAAATAGAGGAGTACTTTACCTCAGCGTTGACAATTGATAAACATAAGCGTTTCGACTGGATAGAGAAAACACTGCGACATGATACGAGCTTATTACAAGAGGTTCGCTCTTTGCTGTTAGCACATCATGCATCTGATACCTTTCTAACGACACCTTTTCCCGTAAAGAAAACCATTAATAAGATCACTGAGCGTTGCCCCGACTTAACAGGGCGACGTTTAGGTGTTTATGAAGTTATTCGCAAAATTGCCAGTGGTGGCATGGGAAGAATTTATTCGGCAAAACGTAGTGATGGCGAATATGAGCAAGTGGTCGCCATTAAAGTAGTTGAAGTTTCCAATATTAATATCGAACTATTTTTAAAAGAACGCCAATTACTTGCCGATATTCAACACCCCAATATCGTCACTTTATTAGATGGCGGAACCCTAGAAGAAGGCTTTCCTTATTTAGTCATGGAATTGGTTGATGGGATGCCGATTGATGCCTATATCGACTGTTATCAACTCTCCCCCACTGAAATAGTCACCCTATGCCGTGATCTTTGTCAGGTGATTGATGATGCCCACCAGCAAGGAATTATCCATTGTGACTTAAAACCCGACAATATTCTCGTCATCAATAAAGGGCGGCGCAAAGGTACGTTAAAACTATTGGACTTTGGTATTGCACATTCCTCCAAGCCAAGTAGCAAGCCTTATGTGGGGATAACGCCTGAATACGCCAGCCCACAACGTCATCAAAGCCATGTCCCCCACCGTAGTGATGATGTATTCAGTCTTGGTATTATTTTTGGACAGTTATTAAGCGGCAAGCCACTCACACTGACCGAAAAAACCAATGCGATAAAAAAACCCTATAAAACAGCTGATATTGCCGCCTTAAGCCGTCATATAAAAAATAAAGAACTTAAGCTTATTTTTAAGAAAGCAACGGCTGATAAACGTCAGGCACGCTATCATTCTGCCAGTGAATTTCAAGCTGACTTAAATAATTGGTTGGACGAAAAACCCATCAATGCAGTACAGGGT
Source organism: Aquificaceae bacterium (assembly GCA_003972955.1). GTDB lineage: Bacteria > Pseudomonadota > Gammaproteobacteria > Thiotrichales > Thiotrichaceae > JAGLBW01. The sequence goes on along the minus strand of QOAQ01000148.1, from coordinate 3,766 downwards.
GGGTGGTGGTATTTTTACAGTAAATACATTTACCGTTACCGCAATTTCTTATTGATTATTTTAATTTTCGCCCTCTTCTCGCTAACCGTTGGGCAAATTGCAGGACAATATTTTGAGCAACAAGAAAGTGCGGAGTTACGTCAAGAATCGCGTCAAGATGACGCAGATGAAGCCGTTGAAGACTTAGACCGTTTACTCGCTACCATCCCGCATACACCCTCTCTAGAACAAGAAGTTACCACTCTAACGATGAATCGTTTGCACGAGTGGGAACAAGAAAACCCTAAGAATCAAACTATTAAAATACACTACGCCGATATACTTATTCGTATGGGGAATATTAGTGGTCATCCTTATTATATGAATCTCGGTTATATAGATAAAGCACGCGATTATTATCAACAGGCATTGGATATATACAAAAACTTAGCTAATCGTGAAGAAGCGCAATTATCAACCTCAACACAACAATCAATACTAATAAATCAAAGCTTTATACGTCATCGTTTGGCAGAATTAAGTTTATATGATGAGAGTCAATCTGCCGTCGAAGGCTGGAAAGCTATGCGATCAATACGAGAAGCGCTTAATATTGAAAACTTTGTTGCTCTCCCTAGTAAACAGCGGCTATTCGTATTGCAGATGCTACTCGCAGAGGCTTACGAAAGTTTGCGTATACACGCTTATGCAGACACATGGGAGCTATTACAGAAGGCACAACAACTCCTTGCTGAAGATGATATTAGCCCCGCTAAGCGTTTTAAAGAAGTACAATATTTAAATGCTTTTTACCATGAAATCACAGGACATTTATATTTTCTAAAAGGTAATATAAATGCGGCATTAGGAACTTATACAAAAATAATGAGACCTAACTCTGACAGTACAGCTATCGAAACAGGGCGTTATCGTTATCTCATTACGCGTGTAGACAGTGCCTTTGCCTGTATGGGCTTTCAACAAAAATCCCCACAGATGAAATTGCAGCACTTTAAATATTTTGAATATGCACGTATAAATTTAGAAAATTTAGCAAAAGAGTACATTGATGTACCGTTATTACAACGACAATCAAAACGCATGAATCTGACCGATAAAAATAAATTTTGCTCCGATCCTATAAAATTTTTATTACCACCAGCAGGGAAGAAACCCGATTAACCGTTCAACAAACCAACACTATAAAATAAGGCTTGCCAGAGGGCGCTATAAAGAGACCGTTTATCAATGATAAAGTCCTATAAAATAGTATATTTCGCATTCAGGTACATAATAAGTTGATCACAATATTTTTAATTAAGTTGTGATCAGTCCACGTGGGGTAGGACTACATATGCATAAATTAGACAAGCACAAAATAGAAATGACTAATTTATGGTAACAAGGATGATTATGTAGGATTTACAATGAAAAAAATACTTTTAAGCACAGCAGTACTCACTTCAATACTCTTATTTTCAGAGCCTGTTTTAGCCGCAGATATAGCAATTAATACGCGCATTAAAACGCAAGAGTTTCGTATTCAAAAAGGATGCGATAAAGGTCAAATCACCAATAAAGAAGAATTAATTCTCAGAAAAGAGCAAAAAAGAATAAAAATAATGATCAGGCGATTATTACGCAATCGCCCCATTTCACGACAAAATAAAAGAAAAATAGCATCAGCATTAAATAAAGCAAGCCTGAATATCTTCAAAAAACGCTACAATAATAAATCGAAGGCTAAGGCTAAAAAACATCATAACAAGTAAGATATTTGCGTAAGGTAGAGACAAAGCATGCCTTGTCTCTACAAGAAACCTCACGTTCCACAAAATGTCTGTAATACCACCTCTTCAGCTTTAGGTGGTAACCTATACGTCTCATTCCCCTCTGCTAACGCATAAGGACTCTGCAACACTTTATGCAGAGCATGAAAGACAGAGAAATCATTATGATCTTCGGCGGCACGAATAGCTGCTTCTATTTGATGGTTACGTGGAATAACCACAGGGTTTTTCGCTAACATATTAGCCTGACGATCCGCATCACTTAACTGCTCTACACTTAAACGCTCGCGCCATTTCCCTAGCCACACCTCCAATAAATCATTGTTTGCGAACAGTTTTTGTAATTTATGATCTTTATCCGAAGGCACACTATCTAACTGCGAGAGATAATAAAACGTTAATGTAAAATCAGCTTTATTGCTTGCCATCACATCCAATAAATCATCAATCAGTTTTTTATCGCTTGCTTTTGCTTGCTGCAAACCAATTTTAGCGCGCATTCCTGTTAGCCAATAGTTTTCATAAAGCGTCTTATAGTCATGCAAAGCATCTTGTGCAATTTTCACTGCACCTTCTGGGTCTACATCACCCTCACCCAATAAAGGCAAAAGTGATTCAGCCAAACGCACTAAATTCCACTGTCCTATCGAGGGTTGATTGGCATAGGCATAGCGATGATTTCTATCGACGGAGCTATAACAGCGGTTATGAGCAAAATCATCCATAAAGGCACACGGTCCATAGTCGAGCGTTTCGCCCACGATGGAAACATTATCAGTATTCATTACGCCATGAATAAAACCCAACTGCATCCACTGTGCGATTAAAGCGGCTTGACGATCAATCACTGCCTTAAGGAAACTTTCATAAGGGTTAGCAACATTAAGTAACTCAGGATAATTACGTGCAATCACATAATCAGCCAATTTTTTAACCGCCTGCTCATTCTGTTGGGCATAGAAATATTGAAACGTACCTACCCGCACAAAGCTCGTTGCCACACGCGTTAAAATACCACCTGCAACTAATTGCATTCGCGCCACCTCTTCGCCCGAGGTTACCGCCGCCAACGCACGCGTCGTTGGCACCGCCAGTTTCGCCATTGCCTCGCTGACTAAATACTCACGCAACACAGGTCCTAAAGCCGACTTCCCATCCCCACCACGAGAAAAATAAGTACGTCCAGAACCTTTTAACTGTATGTCATAGCGCACACCTTTAGGACTAACAATCTCACCTAAATGCACCGCACGACCATCACCTAATTGCGGACTAAAACCACCAAACTGATGCCCCGCATACGCCATTGCCAATGGCTCCGAACCTTCGAGTATTTTATTACCAGCAAAATACGCCACACCCTCCTCGGTGCTTAAGACGGAATCCGCTAAACCCAACTCCTCTGCAAATTCTTTATTGAATTGAATCAAGCTAGGATTTGGCACAGGGCTAGGATGCGTTTTAACGTAAAAATCATCACCTAGTTTGATATAGGTGTTATCGAAAAAAATGGTTGGCATTGATTATCCTTATAGGATTCAGATTGTATTGAATTCTTGGATCTCGGCGAATCTGTGAGCACATCATTGTTTTAATGACATGCTCGCAATACCAAAAATATCGACTGAATATTAAAACTTCACGCTACTCACTTCCGCTTGCAAGCCTCTTACTTGAAACATTAACTGTATCGGTGGGCCTACATAACGATTCAGATTTTCGACAAAGAGTTGCTCATATTGACCGACTTCGGCAATGTCTGCATCTAATTGATTTAGCAGTAGCTTACGCCCTCCTCTACTGTCAATGGCGTAAATACGGAAAAATGATCCTCTATTACGGCTGATATTGTGGAATTTCCAGCTTACGTTTAACTCATTTTTATTTCCTGATACTAAACGAATCGGAGGTGAAATAACTTTATTACCTTCGACCATCCAATCTCGTATGCCTTCGCCAAAAATTGGCGCATTGCGATTAACCGCTTGTGCGGTATT
>QOAQ01000152.1 GCA_003972955.1 Aquificaceae bacterium | reverse complement strand
CTACACAACGCGTTATTACAGCGCACCATGAAAGACGGTGACTTTACCGTTATAGCAGAGCAAGTCATCGAGTCTTTTCCGCCACGTGAAGACAGTGGCATTCTCGCATGGCAAAGTGTTGAGCACGGTATCGCTCATGCCCGTTTGTATATGTTCTTGGGGAATCATAAAAAATTACTTGAAGTCTTAGATAGTCTCTATGCACGCTACACTTATTCAGAATCTATACTCAATAGTGTCGGTTTCTACCCTGCTATGTTTGGCGACCCGATTGATACTGATATGCTGTCATTACTCAATGATGAAACCTTTTATCTCGCTTGTAATGAGTTGAGCTATACAGGTTTAACCGAACTAAAAGATATTAGCCATCTGTGGAAACTAATGAATGAGCGCGGTCTTAGCGATCAGTCTGGCACGATGAAAAATGGTGATGTACGTGAGTTTTATAGTATTCTCAGTGGTCAAAAAGAACTCTTTTCTAAAAAGCCCACAGAGCTAAATATAGCGTCTATTTTCTGGCATGTTGCCGATAGTACCCGTCAACTCATTGATAAGAACACCCAAGGAAATCGTGCTGAGGCGTGTATATCGCACTATGAAAATGCGGTTGAAAACTATCGTAAATTAAAATATTTAAAGAAAAATCAAACCATTATTTTCCATACTGAGTTGGAAAAATTCTACCTATTAGCACTCGTTGCACACGGAGAAAGTCAATCACTCAAAAAAGCAGGTGTTTTCTTAAAAAAAGTGGAAATGGATATTGATTATTCTTTGATGTCAGCCTATCGCGACGCCTTGGATTCAGGTCTCTTTCACTTTACTGTTGACCCGATACATTTACACGAAAACACCTTTACCCCCCTATTCTATGCACTCATTACCCATTGGCTCAGTCAGTCTCTACCCACTGAAGTCTTAGAAATTATCGAACATCAATATCTGCGTATCAAAAAGAATAACTATGCGTGGTTGGCAGCGGAGTATGCCACTATTTTATCCCTCTTTTCTGAAGATAAAGCCATCCGCGACAGCTATCACGCCGAAGCAGAGCAGCAACATAATGCCCTTGAAACGCTCTCCCTCTTCAAATTAGTTAAACCACAAGCAGAATGGGAGCGCGCACTCAATGCACTTAACCGACTCAGCACCCCAACGAATGCTAGTAGCGGTACAGAAGAGCGAGTGGTATGGATTCTTGATACCGATCGTCATGGTGAATACTTTATTACGCCGAAAATCCAAAAGAAATCACAAAAAGGCGCTTGGACAAAAGGACGCAATATTGCACTAAAACGATTAGTCAGTGAACGCAATGAATTCCCCATGCTAAGTCAACATGACTTGAAAATTTGTGACTGCATTGTAGAACAACCAAACTACGATACTTACTATTCAGAAGGTCCTCAATTTTATATTGATATGAATACTGCTTGGCTTGCTCTCGTTGACCACCCCGCTATCTATTGGGATCAAGCGCGTGGCACTCCCATTGAAATAGCACAAAATGATTTTGAGCTATTAGTTAGTGAAGAGGGGGATAATCTGCGTATCAGCTTTTATCCGCCTTTTAGTAAAGATAAGAGTGATTCTCGCTATCTAATTCACAAAGAAACCCCCACTCGCCTGTGTATTTATCAAAAAAATGAACAAGTTTACCGTCTCAGTGAAATTCTTGCCGATGGCTTAGTGATCCCCCACGAGGCAGAGCAAAACTTACGTGAAACACTCACCTCACTTGCCCCCATGATTAAGATTCAATCGGACTTAGATGGCGTAAGTGATGCAAGCGAAGTCCCCGCAGACGCACGTATTCATGCTAATTTACTCCCCTACGAAGAAGGCTTGCGTATTACTTTGCGCGTACAGGCCTTTGGTGATTTTGGTCCTTTATATCCTCCTGGACAGGGGCGCGCAAAGCTATTGGTTGAACATAACAATGAGCCTTTTAAAACGCATCGTGATTTAATCTTAGAAAAACAAAAACTCGATAACTTACTGCTCCACAGCAATGTTTTAGGTGATATTGGCGAGTATGAAGATGAATATTTAATTGAAGATCCTCAAGACTGTTTAGAACTTTTAGAACAACTCCGCGAACAAGGTGATGATGTTGTTATCGCGTGGCCTGAAGGTGAAGTTATGCGCGTCTCTTCTCGCTTTGATATAGGCAATATGCGCTTAAGTATCAATAAAAGTGGTGACTGGTTTCAATTAGATGGAAAAGTTGAAACCGATCAGGGGCTAGTGCTTTCGCTACGCCAATTACTAGAGCTTTCAGAAAAATCAAAAGGACGCTTTATTGAGCTAGGAGATGGAGAATATGTCTCTTTAACCAATAAATTTCGTAAGAAATTAGATGCTATTCGTCGCTATTCAGAAACTAATAGCGATGCTACCTTAATCAATGGATTAGCCGCGTTTGCATTGGACGATTTTTTCTCTGATGTCGGTGAGTTAACCGTTGATGATGAATGGCAGCAACACGTCAATCGATTAGAAAATTTAGACGATATCGTGGCAACCGTGCCTTCTACCTTACAAACAGAATTACGCGACTATCAAGAAGATGGCTTTAAGTGGTTAAATCGCTTATCCGAATGGGGCGTAGGCGCATGTTTAGCAGATGATATGGGGCTAGGTAAAACAGTACAAACGCTGGCATTATTACTACAACGTGGCGCAGGTGGCCCTGCCTTAGTGGTCGCTCCTACCTCTGTTTGTAATAACTGGGAAACTGAAACACAAAAATTTTCTCCCACACTCAATCCAATAATGTACCGTGGCAATAATCGCCAGTTAATTATCGAAAAAGCATCTGAACGCGATATCGTTATCGTCACCTATGGATTATTACAACAAGACAGTGAGTTATTTTTAGACAAACAATGGCACAGCATTGTGCTCGATGAAGCGCAAGCCATTAAAAACGTCACCGCGAAACGTACGCGTACAGCACACCAACTAAAAGGTGATTTTAAATTAGTCACCACAGGTACACCTATCGAAAATCATTTGGGTGAACTTTGGAGTCTCTTCCGTTTTCTTAATCCTGGTTTACTTGGCTCACAAGACCAATTTATGAAACGCTATATGATCCCTATCGAGCGTAATAATGATAGTGAAGTACGTCAACATCTTAAACGCCTTATTCAAGCCTTTATACTTCGTCGATTAAAGACAGAAGTGCTAGATGAGCTACCACCTAAAACCGAAATTACCGTAAAAATTCCGTTATCAGATAAAGAACGCGCGATGTACGAAGCAGTACGTCAAAAAGCATTGCAGAATATTGCCTCTAAAGACAAGAAAAAAGAAAAAGGCTCAGATCACTTAAAAGTGCTCGCCGCTATCACCAAATTACGCCTTGCTAGCTGTCATCCTAAGCTCATTATACCTGATAGCACCTTACCAAGTAGCAAGTTAGAACGCTTTGCCGAGCTAGTCGAAGAACTCTGTGAGAACAAACACAAAGCATTAGTGTTTAGTCAGTTTGTGAAACACCTCAGTATTATTCGTGAATACCTTGATGCAAAGGGTATAAGCTATCAATACCTCGATGGCAGTACCCCTGCGGCTAAACGTAAGCAAGGTGTCGAAGACTTCCAAAATGGTAAAGGGGAGCTTTTCCTTATCAGCTTAAAAGCAGGTGGCTCAGGCTTAAACCTAACGGCTGCGGACTATGTAATACACATGGATCCTTGGTGGAATCCTGCCGTAGAAGACCAAGCCTCCGACCGTGCGCATCGCATAGGACAAACACGCCCTGTGACAATTTATCGCCTAGTTGCTGAGAACACCATTGAAGAAAAGATAGTGAAGTTACATCAACACAAACGCGATCTTGCAAATAGCTTATTGGAAGGCAGTAATATGAGTGGCAGTATGAATGCACAAGAGATGTTGGCATTAATTCAGGAAGGGTAAAATATGACAGTAGAGACAAGGCATGCCTTGTCCCTACAAGTATTACTATCTTAACTGATAATATTTATCAGGATTATATAAGAAATACATATCTTTAGGCGAAAGACGTGGTAAATACATTACAGGACGACCCGTTTTATCGTGAGACTCTGCGACAATAATAGCTTTATCTCTTTTTGGCTTCTCTTCTGAGTTCGGGTCAGTCAACAAGGACGTTTCTTCAATCTTATCAACAATATGATCAACCCATTTTAGCTTTTTTGCCTCATTGCCAAACTCCATCCAATCACCATCTGAAGAGTTCGCATACATTTGTTTAATAAATTCATCCGTTGTAATCCCCATCTTTTCAGCCACAGGTGACGCTAAACGATCCCACCATTTTTTCGATTCTTCATAAAACTCTTTTTGTTGTGTCAAATTCATACGTGTAAAAAAGAAAGTAGAACTAATTTGATGATGCAACATCACTGCATTTGGATAAGCATACGACTGTTTCGCTAACGTAACGATAGTCGCCGCCATTGATGCCGCGTATGATTTTAGTACAACAAAAACGGGCGACTTGCTACCCTCCATCGCCTTTAAAATACGATAACCCGCCATGACCGAGCCACCAGGGGAAGAATCAATAACAATAAAAATAGGCTTTTTACTGTCTTTATTATTATAGTAATTAATGCGCGTCGTGATGTAATCTGCCGTATCTTTTAGTATAGGACCATTTAAGGCAATACGACGATCAGAAATAACTAAGGTATCACCATTTTTAAGCGGGTCATCGAGATAAATAGGCTTGCTATCAATATAAATATCACGCTCTTTTTCTACTTTAAGTGCTTCAATCTCAGCATTTAAACGTGCTGTTTTTAAATTCCATTCGGTTTGTTTTGCATCTAACTCACTTGAAAGTTTAGCTGCTCTAGCTTTTTCTAAAGATGATTCACGCGTAAGTTTTTCAAGCTCATCTTCATACGCAATCGTTTCATCACGCTTTTTCTGTTCACGCTTTAAATCTTCTAAGTCTAGCTGTTCCGTAATAAGCTCTTTTTCCCAACGAAGCTTTTGTAAACGCGCTAAAAGATCAGCATTTTCATTTTTTAGTCGCTCATCCCGCAAGGTATTTTTCATTGAAAGCTTTTTCTTCTTTTTCTGCAAAGCTTTTGTTTCAGGGTCTAGATCTTCTTCTTTCTTCTTAAGATGAGCCAAAAGTTTTTTACTGGCATTATTATCATCTGCTTTCTCATCATCTGGCTTTTTATCTTTATCGCTAGATTCTTCATCTTTTTTAGATGGGGCTTTATTTTCTATTTCACCAATAATTTTTTCAACATCAGGATTGGCTTTTTCTACTTCTGGTTTTTTTGTGGGAGCCTCAGCATAAACAGCCATGCTTCCAAAAATCATTAATGCAACTAATGCACTACGGTAATTCATAGTATTTTCCTTAAATCATGGACTTAGATATTGAAAAAAGTTAAAAGTTTGTTTAAAAAACACACTAAAAGCAAGATATATACAAGATATTAATCATTCTTAATGAAAGACAGCAATAACGCTCCATCGAGTCTTTAATAAAGTAACCCAATGATTTTAAATATCTTTTTATCCAGACAGGATAATTTTATTTGTTGGCTAGAATAATATACCTAGTACTCCAACAATATTGTATTGATGGGTACAGCGAGTCAGAAAGCGGTTAGCCACTAGGCGCACTTTGCAGGGAATGGTCACTCCCTTCACAAAAAGTGCAACAACGTGTATGACCGCTTTCTGGCTCGCCCGAAGGGAGCAACCCAAAGCGTCCAATACGGCGTTATGGGTCTTGCCAAGGGAATAACCATTGCCTGCGACCCATGCCTTGTCTTGAACGC
>QOAQ01000039.1 GCA_003972955.1 Aquificaceae bacterium | reverse complement strand
CAGGAAGTGGTGAATCAGACTACCCTGTTTCTTTTCCTATTCTAAAAGAATCAGCCAGTAGTTATAGCACAAATATTAAAGTCACCAATACGACAGGGACAAGCGCAACGGTCTTTGCATGGATAGATTTTAATAAAAACGGTGTTTTTGACGCAAATGAAGCAACTACTGCGGTTGCAAATGACGGCTTAGAAAATGAGAGTGTTACACTCACATGGAATACCATTCCTAATGATATTAAAATAGGCACTACTTATATCCGTCTTCGAATTACCACAGACTCTGCTGTCAATGTAGCTGCGCCATCCAATAAAGCAAATAATGGCGAGGTCGAGGACTATATTATTGCCATTGCACAAGATGTACCTCCCGATAGCCCTAATGTTACGGTACTCACAGGCTTAGATCCTCAGCCCTGTGAGCAAGTCGTTTTTTATGATAATTTTGATGGCACTAATTTTAGTAGCTCCTCAGACGCTCCAGCACCCGCGCTCAATGCTGGTATTTACCTAGGTGAGCACCGTTCAGGACATTCATCTATTCGTAATTGGACCGTAACAGGGGGGGGCAGCAAAACCTATGCCAGAACGGTTGAACTAAGTCCAAGCTATGCTGCAACGCTTGGTTATAATATTGCCAATTACGGCACATCAGTTTACCTTGGTAATGGAGCTGTTCGACGTGTTTATCCACCGATTACAACCGATCATTTAGTGTTTGATGATAGAAACCGCCTTCTAACACCTATTGAAGCTGTTGAAATACGTGATGCTCCTGATGATTTAACACCTACTAATGATGATCAGTCTCATTGGGGACCAGAAGCGGTCAAGCTTTCGCGTACCTTTCCTTCGGAGCCAGGAAAAGTCTATCGACTCTTTTTTAAGGCATTGCCCGAATTAGGAGACTTTAATTCAGGCATTATACGCGTTGATACTCCATCAGGTTCAGTTCATGTTAAAACACCCGGAAACGTTGATGATGGTGTCACTAAATTTGCCATAGAATTTACAGCAACATCAACAACGTCAACCATTAGTTTTGTTAACTACGGGCATATAGGAGCGAATTCAGGTGGTTGGTGTGCTCAAACATCTTCAGCTTGGTGTACGGTTGGTGGTTTGCTTGATAATGCCAATGAAGTCACACTTGATGATATTATGGTGACTGAATCAAGTTGTACTCAGGTTTGCGACATTAATGGAGCAACGACGGGTATTTACTCTAGTGCATCGGTGCAATCTAATAGTAAACGTCTAAATAATTCTACACGTTTATACCAAGCCCAATTTGATGCGGAAAGGTGGGATGGTTATTTATTATCGTATGATTTGAAAACAGCAAATAATAATAATAATGGTAATACAAAAAACTTAAAATGGGATGCAGCAGAACAGTTACCAAGCTATGAGCAGCGTAATATTTTTAGTTACAATCCCTTAGCAACAAGTAGCAACAAAGGAATAGCATTTGCATGGGATAACTTAAATACCAATCAAAAAACTTTACTACAAACAGTGGTAGCTAGTGGTGGTTCAAGTGCTTCCTGTGATGGTATTGCCGAATGGGTTAATAATATTGACTATGCAAATGGCACAATAGTGAAGCATCAGAATATTCGTTATAAAGTTGTCCGTGCAGACGGTGTTGCATGGAAAGATCCAAGTGTTGCCAATAATAATATCGCCAATGTAACGTGGGGATGGTGGGAAACACTAGGTGCTTGTAGCGGTGGCAGCAGTAGCACTCCACCACAAAATATCCTTGCATGGGTTCGTGGTGACCAAAGTGAAGAAAAAACAGTCGCTAATGCCAGTGGTATTTATCGTCATAGAGTAAGACTTTTAGGCGATATTATTCACTCTTCCCCAGTTTATGCAGGAAAATATGATAGCTTTGGTTATGTCAAACTAGCGGGTACAGAAGGCAGCAGTTATGCTAACTTTTTAACAACGAAAAGAAGTCGTACCCCTATCGTTTACGTGGGTGCTAATGACGGAATGTTACATGCCTTTGATGCAAATACAGGTGAAGAACAGTTTGCTTATATACCGAATGAGGTGATTCCTAAACTAAAAGCAATCAGTGATATAAAATATGGATGCCAAGAAAGCGATTGTCTGCCACATGAAGCATTAGTCGATGGTGAATTAACCGTTGGAGATGCCTATATTGGTAATACGTGGCACAGTATTTTATTAGGTACTTTAGGTGCGGGTGGCAAAGGGATATTTGCCCTTAATGTGGATAATCCAGACAACTTTAGCAGTAGCGATATACTCTGGGAGCTATCAGCAAACCAATCTCCAGACCCAGACACAAGCAATACAAGTGTGTACAGCGACCACTTAGGAAATACCGTACCACAGCCATCTATTGTACGTTTAAATAATGGAGCTTGGGCAGCGGTGATTAGTAATGGCTATGACAGCGCTAATCATCAAGCCGTCTTGTTACTTATTGATATTAGCAATGGTCACTTGATTAAAGCGATTAATACCGAAAAAGGAACAGCAAGCGAACCAAATGGACTCTCAAGTCCTATTCCTATCGATACCAATAGAGACCGTATTACCGACTTTATTTATGCAGGAGATTTGCAAGGTAATTTATGGAAGTTTGATGTTAGTAATAGCAACCCTGATAACTGGGTAGTTGCTTATATGACAAGTAGCACGCCCGCTGTTCCTGCGCCATTATTTACAGCATGTGAAACAAATACCTGTTCACGACACCAAGCGATTACCGCGAAACCACAGGTTGGTAAACATCCAAAGGGTGGCTATATGGTTTATTTTGGAACAGGAAAATATGCTGACCCAAGTGATAATGTCTCTGGTACACCTGATATAGAAACACTCTATGGTATTCGTGACAATGGCAGTGTTGTTGCATCGCTTGATAATCTGGTACAGCAAACGGTACTACAAGAATCTCATGAAGCATCCGATTTAAATACACGGGTGCTCTCTCATAATCTTGTGGATTACACCACCGACAAAGGCTGGTATTTAAAGTTATTAAAAGCAGACGGCACAAAAGAGGGCGAGCGTATTATCTCACAAGCCCTATTGCGTGGTGGACGACTTATACTCACTACACTCATACCTCCTGAAAACTGTGGTTGGAATGGCAAAAGTTGGTTAATGGAAATCAATGCGATTAATGGACGACAACTCCCTGTCGCCGTGCTGGATATTAATAATGACCGTAAAATCAATCACTCCGATAAGGTTGATTACAACAACCAATCAGCCGCGCCTTCTGGTGTACAAAAACCATCAATAGGCATGGTTCTGCATTCTCCCGTTATTATCAATCACACCTCAAGCACTGAAGGGAAATATGTGAATGGCTCTAATGGAGGCATAGGAATGTTTAGAGAATCAACCAGTAAAGCATCGGGAAGACTATCGTGGCGACAAATACGTTAGTATCTATTAAAACAATCTTGAAGGAGTAGGCTATTCGTAATATTCAAGCTACCCCATTCACACTGCTGGGCGGATTTTATAAATCCGCTCATATATTTCCTTAAAGACTATGTAAGTATTCTGAGGTGAAAAAATGAAGAAAAAGGAGGGGCTTAGTGCAATCTTATCCCCAACGAGAAACCTTCAACTTACCACCACGCCTTCTTTCCATAAGCGTAGTTGAGGCACTATAACGTGTCTTAACTACATAGCTAGGTTCGGATGAATAGGTAACTTCAGACTGTATGATATTTTCATTAGCATCAAAATCAACCACGACTTCTTCTGAGTATTGATTCAAAATACTTAAACTATTAACAATGGTTGAAGCTAAGCTGTCGCGAACATCATCATAAGAGCCAACGGCTAGCGTGAGCTGGCGTACTTTATTGGCACTGTCTTTTTTGATTTTTACCACGTTAACCGTGTGGTCGTAGCGTCCATCGCCAGTATGATCAATAAAAATTAGGTTTCCTGCTTTTAATTTATGTAGGGGGACTTCAACTTTTCGTAAATTGCCATGATTACTTTGTGAGTTTTTCCAAGGGCTAATGACGGTGGCAGCACGGGATATTTGATGTGCTGACACACGTGGATATTTCATATTAACGCCGTAGATCATGGCATGTTCAGGATCAAGTTTTTGGATGTTTTTAAGCGCACCATAACCAGGGCGATTGACGCGTATTCTGGTTTTAAAAAATAACTCAGCCACTCGTCTAAATAAGCCTTTAGGATCGTTACGTGTTGCAACCATCCAGCGTCGCGAGGGAATAGAGCCTTGGGATGATCGTGGCAGAGGTAGGCGAATAAAGGTGTCTTCTTCAAACTGTTTTCTAAATTGATCCATAAAAAAGAGTGCTAACGCTTTGCAGTCGGCTTCAATACGATTTTCTTTCATCACTTCCCAATAATGCTGTACAAATAAACCATACGCCTCTTGTACATCAGGGCTATCCCATGAGACATTTTCACCACGTATATCGACTGTAATTCTAGGTAATCCGAGTTGTTGAAAATTAGATAAAAAGGACATGGGATCTTGCCCTGATTTGATTACAGGAGGGCGTAAATCTAGTTTTGAAACTTCTTTGTCGAGAGCAACTAAGGTATCACTATTAACACGACCTGTTACTGCGAGGGCAGGTATAACATGCTGGAATGACTGCACAGCAGCAACTGTTTTTCCACCAAAATCACCATCGCAGACATATTCTAAATGCCCTAAACGACCTAAAGCGTATTGGATGGCAACAACTTTACTGCCTCGATCTCCACGCTTGATGTCACCATTAATAGTATGACCAAAAGCATTGCGGATTGCATTATCTTTAAATACATTTGAAGTACCAGTACCAGTACCAGTACCAGTACCAGTACCAGTACCAGTACCAGTACCAGTACCAGTGCTAGTAGCGATTTCTCTCAATGCAGTAATGAGTATGCCTGGTTTGCTAGGATGTTGTTGGCTACCTAAATTAAGCGAGTTGGCATTGCCATTGTGGTCAAAATAATCAACAGCTTTAAACAACTTTTTAAAGTCATCAACTCCAGAAATAATACCATCACGATTACTATCGATACGTGCTAAATCCAGTGCCTGCAATCGTGCATTATTACTTGCTTGAGCAATGCTAATACTTTTGTCGGACATCTCATGAAGAAAAGCATCGCGTGTTAATGTCATGCTAACGTTAGTAGAACTATTTTGATCTTCAGCAATATCACGAATCGCTGCAATCAACTTACCTGCAATTGTCGGACGGTTCGATGAACCAAGCTCCACCGAGTGGTAAGTACCGTTACGATCAAAATAATCAACGGCTTTAAACAATGCTTTCATCTCCGTTAGGCTATCCAGTACACCATCGCGGTTATGATCTAAGCGACTAAAGTTAAGCCTAGTCAAACGTGGATCATTATTTGCTAAAGAAAGTTGGATTTTCTTGCTAGACATTTCTGTCAAAAACGCAGTACGACTAAGAGTGGTCATCCGTGATGTTCCTATTTGATAAACAAAAAAAGAGTTGCCGTGTACATTATAACCCCTCTTGTTTATAGTCTATATTTGGAGCTTTTTTTAAAAACAGCGGTTTTATTTATATGTTCAGATTATCGTAGAAATTTTGCTTACTGCGTAATATCAGTCTTTAAAAAAAAGAAATAAGAAAAAGCTTGCATCTTATTTTAAAGTCGTTAATATGCGCCGCCTGCTTCGGGGTTGAGTTCGATCTTTTAGCGATTGAGCTTAGTGTTTCAAAGCAGAAAAAAGCAAGTAGAAAGTACTTGCAAACGGGTTTTTATATCACTATAATCTCCCGCCTGATTCGAGCAGAGGCTAGAATCGTTGTTTAACAACATAAACCAAATAAACTT
>QOAQ01000015.1 GCA_003972955.1 Aquificaceae bacterium | reverse complement strand
GCTTGTATTTGTTGTTTTTCTATCAAGTTTATCCATCTCTGCCTTTGCGTTACCAAATTTAAGCCTTGGTCCTTTTGGTCCTGGGGTGCAAGATGGTTCTACACCCTTTAATACAGATGGTAATTGTGCCAACGATACCGCTAAGGCTAATGCAGGTGATGACTGTGGTGAGCATAATAATCAGGTTAGAAGCCAAGATACGGTTATTTTCAACTGGTCAGTAGCAGCTAATAATTACACGCCTGGTCAAGCTACTCCTAAAAATGTCATTTTGGAACAAATTTTACATCCATCAACTCATGCCGATGTGAACTTTGAACGTATTCCAGCGCGTTGTACGCCTGCGGGGGATGGTGGGACCAATCCACCCTCATCTATTACCACTGAAGCCAATGGTGATATTAAATTAATCTGTAATTTAGGTGAGTTTAATGAAGGTCAGCAAATTTCTTTTTCTGTTGTGGTGAAAGTTTCAGGTGAGTCATGGAATGCTGAAACCTTTAGCAGTACCCAACAAGTGTATTCTAATGCAGATGATGGTACGCCAAATGCGAACGGCTCAACGTCTCCTGAAATAGGCCCGATTGAAATTTCTGCCCGTCCGATGCTAGATTTAATTAGCAGTACTTTTCGTGGCTATTATTCTTATGGCAAAAGGGATGTAGGTCAGGGGCTTGAAAATGGTTATTACACCTATTATAACTTTCGTGTGGCAACGCATAAGCGGGTCGGCACAGAAGCAATACCGCAGCCATTTAGTTTTATGTCTGAGCTAGGGGCAAAAAAATCAGCTGAAAATGGTGATGATTATATTGGTGCAGGTATGGAATATTATATGACCGCGTGTGTCTATAACCCGACAGGCTGGGGAGATGAAGTTTATGGTAAAGAAACGTACGGCACACCACCAGCTTATCCGCTAGAGAAAAAGGTGGTAAATTCAGGAACCTGTACATTTACACGCGCAGATCCAACTCAAAAAGATGCGCCCTATACCATGACCGTTACAGGCGCTGATTTATCGGGCAGTCGTTTCCCGACGAAAACTATTGGTGGCTCGGATTTATCCGCAGGGCCTTATTACTATATTGATATGCGAGTACAATTTTTTATTCCGATTCGTGTGATTGATTTAGCCGATGGGACGCTCAATGGTCAGGGCAGTATTTTTATTAGTAATACCTTAAAGAATTTCTCACCTAACGGGGTATCAGGTACGTCCAATTATGGTACGAATGATGAGCCTGGTTTTAATGGAAACCCCATGCCTGATGGCTCAATCAGTAATAATATCGCCCCCTCTTATGATTACCATATTACAACAAAAGGTAGTTTTTCTACGGGATATTATAAAAATAGTTTAGATACGGGAGTGGGGTATCATTACCTTGATGGACAAGGCTGGCATACAGGGGGAGGCTTAGTCGGTCCTGCTCAATCCATTGTTGAAAAGGTATTTTATAAAAATAATGGTGCGCTTGATTTAAGCGATGCGCGTAGTTGTTTAGCCTTTGATAACAGCACCATGGTATTAACGGATCGTGGCGAAACAGGTGGCACGGCGGGTACTTATGCCTATGTCGGAACTTATGCGGCTAATGGTTTTGATTCTACTAAATACATTGTGGAGTATGGGCATGTGGATTTTACAGGAGATGATCCATTAGATAAGGATGGCGATGGAAATTTTGATTATAATAATCAAACAGGACGCTATGAAGGTAAGTGGGATGCCCAAAGTAGTATTCGTTGTGATGATAATGTTGCCACTTGGAAGGCTAACCCTAATGATATTGCAGGGGGGATTGATGCCGTTAATATGGTACGAGCTCGTCTAATTGACCCTGCGACAAACACCCTTGAACCCGCTCAATATCTACGTTTAGATACTCCTTTAAAGCCTCGTGATAAGTTTTTTGGTGGCCCTCACAATACTGAATCAATCCCCAATGGCACAGTACTAGCTTCTTTTGCCAGCGTAAGATCCGATGAGTGGGCTCCAAACTGGTATACCCGTTATTACACACCATCACCCGAAAATGGGTATACTGATGGTGATCGTGTGACTTATACGCGTGTTACAGCTGCGATTGATTCAGAGTCATTACTGCCTGTTGCCGCACCAGGCAATACGACCTCAACTATTGCAGGCAAGCAGATTGTATGGAAAGTTAATACGGCTATCTCCACTATCTTAAGTACCCCTCCGACAGTACCCAATACCCAAATTATTGATGAGCTACCTCCCGAAGTTAGCTATAACAAAGATTGCACCATTAATTATGCGGGCGGTACACCTGCGGACTTAGTGCAATACAATACAGGGCGAGACGGCAATCCAAAACCTGGTTATACCTTGTTAACATGGAATTTAGGTACGTGGACAGCGAATGATCTTATTCCACCGCGTGTTATTTGTACCGATAGTGATGCGCTTGCGCCAAATGGTACTGCAGTAGTCAATTATGCACAGATTAAAGGCGATGGTCTTACGGGAGCTGCATCCGAATTAAGCGATACACACACCATCACCTTAGAGCAAATTGGTTCTATTCAAGTATCGAAAAAAGTGGATTCAACCCTAGATGATATTAATGATGATCAGCAATATACCCTTTCATGGGCAAACTTTGCTGCTTCCTTTGCTATTGATGCACCCACTATTATTGATGTGTTTCCTTTTAATGGAGATGATGGAGCAAATAATGCACGTACTCCTCCTTCAGTATTTTCAGGTGGTTTAAAATTAACGGGTGCACCCACAGTAACTTGGCTGGATGGCACAACCGATGGTGCACCATTGGGAACATGGTATTACACCAGTGATGCCCCCGCAGGAATTAATTATGACCCTGATAACAACAGCAGTAATTGGGTAACAGAAGCTGCTTTAGGTGGCGACTTTAGCAATGTTACCGCCATTAAATTTGTCTCAAATTATGCATTAGAAAAAGATGGCGACCCACACCAAGGTATGAAAGCAACCTTTACCTTAACGGCAGGAGATAATACCGATCCAAATTCTCAAACTGCCAATAAACCAGGGGAGATTTATAGTAATCTATTTACCTTAGATACCTCTTCTTTACCCGCTGCACAATTCTTGCGCTCTAACTCCGTATCGGTATCTATTGCAAGTTATTCTGTTGGTGATTTGGTTTTTGCCGATGTCGATGGAGACCTAAAATATACAGAAGGAACCGATATTCCTGCACCAAACGGCACAAAAGTGAATCTCTATAAAGCCACCGACAATTCTCTTGTTGCAACGACCACTTTAGGCTCAGCAGGTAAACTCGGTCGTTATGTCTTTACCGATATTGGCTCAGGAAGCTATTACGTCACCATTCCAAGCTCTGAATTTCAGGCGGGAGCGCCATTAGAAAACTGGAATATCAGTGTAACCAGCGCAGGAACGGATGATGATATAAATGAAGATAGCGACCAAGATGGTTATACCACAGGAACTGTTCTAGCCAATGGCGTAAGAACCAATGTCTTTGAACTATCTGCGATACCGCCTCTACCCGGTGATATACCCAAAGGTAATGAACCATTAGGTGATAACTCAGGACAGATTACCGATCCTACAAATGATGATTTCTCGAATCTGACCTTAGATATTGCATTAGTACCAAGTCTTGATTTTGGTGATGCACCTGCAAGCTATGGTAAAGCAGGACATCTTGTACCGCTTACACCCAAGGTTTATCTTGGCGCACTGTCTCCTGATAAAGAAGCTCATCCACAAAACGCGGCTAATGGCGGTATTGATGGATTAGGTGATGATAAAACAGCGCTACACGACGAAGACAGTATTCAATTACTCCCACCACTGAGAGCATTAGATACTAGCTATCAAGTCAATGTGTCTACACATAACAGTTCAGCAGATAATGCAACACTCATCGCATGGATTGACTTCAATAATGATGGCATTTTTGGTGCCAATGAAGCCGCCACGGTTGCTGTAAATGCCGGTGCTGGAGGGACTAAATCACTTGTTTGGAATAATATTCCAGCGGGCACGATTCAATCTGATGCCGTCTGGATGCGTATCAGAATTTCAACTGATCCAAGTCTAACCACGAGCAATCCTGATAAAGCACTCTTTGATGGTGAGGTAGAAGACTACGCCATTAAAATGGTCAAAGGAGTCAAAGTCAGTGGTTTTGTTTTTGACGACCTCAATGTCAGTGCAGGTACAAAAGAAGCCACTGATAAGGGGTTAAATAATGTCACGGTCGTATTATCGGATGGTAATAGCTGTGTGAGTACAAAAACAGATAGCACAGGTTTCTATCAATTTGAAAATGTAGCGGCAGGAAGTTATACACTTTATGAAGCTGCCAATGAACGTGTTACTACACCAAAAACTTGTCCACCAGTCACACAAGACCTTACGGGCTTCCGTTCGACCAGTGATAACACACGCACTATTAGCGTCGCAGCTAACGATATAAGCAATGAGGACTTTGCGGATGTACAACTACCTGCCTTCTCACCAAACCACAGCAAAACAATATCACCCAATAATGTGGTGTCGTATGCACATACGTTTAGTGCAAAAAGTAGTGGTACGGTTGACTTTTCAGTGAGCAGCAATGCAGCGATAACGAACGGTTGGTCCAGTACACTTTATCGCGATAGCAACTGTAATGGTATATTAGATGGCACGGAAGCAAGCGCACCGATTGCGGCTAATATTGCAACGAATGCAGGAGAGAATATTTGTATCATCAACAAAGTCTACGCACCTAATAATGTTGCCAATGGAGAAACCTATAGCAATGTCATTAATGCAGTCTTTGACTTTAATGCGAATCCTATCGCAGGGAACATCACGCTAACCGTAACAGACCTCACCAAGGCGGCAGCGAATGATGCGCCAGAGACAGGAACATCTAAACTAGAGTTACGCAAAACCGTGCAAAATACAACGCAAGGTGGTGTGGAAACAGAGACACAAAACCAAGCAAAACCTGGCGATGTTTTAAAGTATCGAATTTACTACAGCAACGTCGGCAATGCGCCACTCACCGAGTTAATTGTTAATGATACTGTGCCAGAGTTTACGACCATTGTCGGCTCGCCAGTTTGTGAAACACCGCTACCCGCCAGCCTAACGAGCTGTACGCCTAATGTAATAGGGGATGATGTTGAATGGGTATTCCCTGCGAGTGATGCACTTAAAGCAGGTGCAAGTGGAGTGGTTAGTTATGAAGTGAAGATTGATTAACTACACTTCTCTGTTTTCTCAATATAATGTAGCGACAAGGCATGCCTTGTCGCTACTAAAACAACCACCAATAACAGCTTTAATGCCAACTATCTAGTAACAACAAGCATAACCATTAAGCAAGCATTAAGTTAAACCCAACGCTACTTTGCTGAGGGATTACTATGTTTGTACTGATTCGCCCCCGTTCACTCTGGTTACTTTGCTTAACCTTACTGGTTTCAACACAGGTATTTTCTACGGAAAAACTAAGCCTCTCGCTACAACAATCGGTCGATACGAATTGTGATGGTGTGTTAGAAACGGCGTATACATCTGACGCTGTGCTAAAAGCATTACCACAGCAATGTGTGATGTATAAAATATCGGCAAAAAACATCTCGGGAGAAGTGCTCCACAATATCGTTATCAATGGACAAATCCCGTCACATACACAACTTTTATTCAATCGTAGCTATTTTTATAAAAACGACGAACTGTATCTAAACCGTGTTTTTAACAGCAAAAATTCAGCACAAATTAATTCAAAACCCACTACACTTCTACCCAATAATATGCTCACTATGCTGTACTCGGTGCGTGTAAATACAGGGGATTTGAGCCTCCTATAGATATTCACTTAAATAATTTCCCTTCCTTTCGACTTCGCTCAAGATAAACCAAGTCCGCTCAGGGAGCTAGCT
>QOAQ01000077.1 GCA_003972955.1 Aquificaceae bacterium | reverse complement strand
ACTCCGCTCAGGGTGCGAGCCCCCTGAGCGGAGTCGAAGGGTATGGAAATTTAATATAGAAAGACTATAGCGCCACCATAAATAGCTCCTAGAGCCTACATAACCATATAAAATAATCTATGAAAAAAAATAATCTACTTGCTTCTTCTTTGTATCCCATCGAACAACCTTTTAAGCAGCCGATGATGCTCACTGCTTTATTCGTTTTAATTCCTGCGTTGATTTTATTTTTTATATTTGGCGCAACGGATATTAGCCGTGCCTTAAAAATATTTATTGGTAACTGGATTTCACCGATTATTTTATGGTTCTTTGCGGCAAGCTTTTTCCATCTGTGGTTAAAATCCAAAAAACTCACACGAGAGCAAGCTTATACACAGCAGTTATTGCAGTTTTATGAGAATGAATCCGATGCATCGCTCGACAGCGTGATGCAGTTTGCGAAACAAGCCAATATTCCTGATGATAATTTATTACTCTCACGCGCTAATTTGTATCTTAATCACCAAGGCAATGAAGATATTGATGAAGGTTTTGGCATTAAAGAGCGTGAATTTTTACGCGGCTCATTTTCCTTGTCACGCTTTATGGTGTGGGCAATTCCTATTATCGGCTTTATCGGTACGGTATGGGGCATCAGTAATGGTATCGCACATTTCTCCCATGCAATGACAGCCACTAGCTCGGTGACAGATGTATCCTCCATGCTAAAAGATAGTTTGCCTTTAGTCACCAACTCTTTAGCAACCGCCTTTGATACCACCTTATTAGCCTTGTTTGTTAGCGTACCGTTAATGATGATGATGATCTGGCTGGAGAAGCAAGAAGAGTCGTATTTAATTCATTTAGACGAAACATGGTCACACGATATAAAGCCATTATTTGCAAGGAAATCTGTAGCAACTGCCGTGACTAATGCCGATGGCGTACTCGTACAAACAGCCGATACAGACAGTGGTGCAGTAAAAGCCGTTGCCGATGAAATTAAATTACTCAGCACACAAATTGCTGCGCTACAAGAAACCATGGAAGACCTCTACGAAAGTACCTTCTCAGAAAAATTAGAGGCACAAGATGGCAAGTAAAGCCAGCCGCCGTGCGCGTTACTTGCCTGAGAATAAATTAGAAATCAGCCTATTTCCTTTTTTAAGTATTTTTCTCTCCGTCATGGGCGTGCTGTCGTTTATCAATATTCTCAGTAGTATTCATAGCCCGCAAAAAATAAAAATGACCACCGAACTAGAGGCAGGCTATAAGGTTGCTTTTCAAATGTTCAGCTTGCCAGACGGCATTATTATCGTGCCACCTGTATCACGTCTAAAAAAATTACAAGCCGTAGTCGATGATGATGTACGCAATGACTTGGCAGATATTATTCAGCGACGGGAACGCTTTATTAACAATGTCAAAGCATACAAAGGAGCATTAGAGGATTTTGCGGTTGAGCCTGAAGTTGATGAAATTGTCGATTTGCTCAAAGAAATACGCTTTATTAATGAAGAGGCACTAAAGCATAATTTTCTTTATGAAGAATTTATTTTATTTGGTATTTATCCTGAAGGTAGCGAAGCCTATCGAAAAGTACGTAATGTGATGGCACGCTCACAAGATGCGGCAAGTATTAGTATTGGTTTAGAGCCGTTAGATGCAAACTGGACACTTAATATAGACGGCACACCAACGGTAGATGAGACGCAAAGGAGCGGACAATGAATAATATTATCAGCGTTGATTCCTTAACCGATATTATTTCCAACTCGGTGGGTATTTTAATTATATTCGCGGTTATCTCTCTGATTAATGATAACAATAAAGCCTATCAGCTAGAGATACCCATTGAACATTCGAGTGATTTATCCCCCGTCTTTGTGATTGCCAAAAATGATGCTTTATTGGTATTAAATACCGACAAACTATTCACCAATGCCGCCATGCAAGCTACCGAAGGCGCAGCAAAACGTAAACGTAGCTTTCCACTGGATTATGGTCATTTATTAGGAGAAATTGATAAACGCAAAGGACTTATTTTTCATGTAGAAGATATTGAAGGGAGTAAAGACTGGCATCACTTTAATACCTTAGAAAAACCAACGAGTGCGTTAAAAGATCAGCTAAGCCTTATTAATCCCAAAAAACAGTTTGCTTACTTTTTTGTCTACGATGAAGTGGGTGAAAGCAGTATCTCGGGGAGTGGTTTTGAGGCATTTCGTAAAGCGCGTGAGTATTTAAAGTCTCGCGGTGTAAAATCAGGCTGGAAACCCGTCGATTCAAATAATCCTGCGAATATTTGTGATGTGAGTTTTAGTCCATTGTGTAGATATTTACCCTCTTATTTGGGGTCATCGTAGAAATGTTATGAGTGATAAAGCAATCGAGAAAATGAGTGATGACGAGCTTTTCCATACTGCAATGGTTAATCTCAAAACAGCATTACTGCAACAAAGCCGAACACAGCGACGTGTTGCGAACCGTGTACGCACCTTAATACGCTCGGTTATGGTGGCATTAAGTACTGCACTAATTTTTATTTTATACCTCGTTTATATCTTGACGCAGCAGATGAATACACTCAGTAATAACCTTGATACCATCTCCAAACAAGCCATAGACGTGCAAAGCAGTATGGAAGATATTAAACAGGTAATGATAAGCTTCGAGACCTATATGAATGAAATGCCCAGCATTAATGTATCAATATCAGGTATTGAAAATAATATGCGGAGCATGACACAGACCTTTGCGGCAATTACGGATAATATCTCTGTGGTAACAAATGAGATGGATGGATTAACCATATCCATGCAAGGTGTGGGAAACAATACCTTAGTGCTAAATCAAGTACTGCGACAAGTCACCGCAGATATGGCAGACGGGACAAAACCTATCGAACAGTTTAACAATATGAATCCATTTAATTTTATGCGTTAAGCATAAGACTTAAAGAGAAACAATAGGATGAAATTAACGCGACAACAATTAGAAGCACTCTATGGCCATATGAATGAGGTTGCTGTGAACTCTCATAACCATGAACAGCAGGCGATGAAAAGTATTCGTGGTACAAACCGTGTTATCTATACGTTTACAGGTCTGGGGGCTATATTTGCCATTTTGATTTTTTTGGTGTTTATCCTACTTAACAAGGCTATTAGTCATTCTGTAGAGAGTATGCAGGGGATTAATAATCAAGTAACAGAGCTAAGAAAAACAATGGATGAAATTACGGTATCCATTCGTAATATGGGTAGTAACGTACAGTATCTGCATAAAATGAGTCATTCCGTCAACAACCTCAGTAAATCAACAGAAAATATAAATGGATATATGTTGGCGCTAGAAAAAAGAACCCTCAAACTAGGCACAAATACGCGCGCGATTAGCGCCTACGCTGCCAATATAAATAATAATTTCACACAAATTAATCAATCGATGGGGAATATTTCTTACTCTGTAGATCAAGCAGTTAAGCCTATTCAGCAGTTTATGCCAATGCCCTAACACTAAATATATCCCGCATAAAAAAGCGCCCCTAGAGTTACTAAGGACGCGAGTCTTCCATAAACAGAGTTATGTCTCCCAACGCAACTTTGTTTTGAAATTACTTTATTATTTCTATCATCATTTGCAGTAAATAAAGCATAAACTTTAGATAAAACTATTTCTGTGAATTCTTCACATATAAGTGATTCCACTTGTGTCATTCTATAAATCAAGCGAAGGGTGATATAAAAATATTGATACCTCTAGCAAAATATCGCCATCTCCACCTAGTATAGGCTAGTTTGGTAAATTAACTGCGATAAAGAGCTAATCATAATTTTAAAAAAAGTATTGAGCCACTTTAGAATCTCTCTCCGCTTAAAACAGCAACAGCAAATAAAATCATTGCTGTTAACGATAAAAACATAAATGATATTTATTAAAGGGAGATTGAAAATGAAAAAATTACTAGCGATAGCTTCAATGCTTACAGTGGCAGCCTCTATGACACTTACAACGTCTACACCAGCAGTTGCGGCAGGTAGTAGCTATGTCTTGATGTGTAAAGCAGGACGTGGCATGTGGGTTGATTATCGAAGTGCAACCAATTACTTGATCGTACACTTTAAAGCAGGACGAAGTGGCGGTAGTAATGGTGTTGCGGCGGGTAGTTGTACTTGGGTGGATAGAGGTTTTCGAGCGAATGAGCCAAAACGTATTTGTCAGACAGGCGTAAATGATGTGCGTTTTATTATGAATTCTAGCGATAAAATTACACGCTTAACCTCACCAAAAGCACCTTATGTTAAAAAAATACTCAATGGACAAACGTTTCAAGTCAGAGTTAAAAACGACGGTCATGGATGTCTGAAAGTAACGCGTGCAGGCGTTTAAATAAGCTCTGAATAACACCATCCTGTAGAGACAAGGCATGCCTCGTCTCTACGGTTGGATTCCTACGGACCTAAATCATCGTCATCACTGACAATTTTAGGTTCAGGTTTACTGTCTTTTTTAGACTTATCATCCTTTATTTCTTTCGGCTTATCCAAGTCTGCATCGGCTTGAGATGCCTCAGCCTCAGCTTCTTCTGCTTCAATACGTTCTAGCTCAGCATCTAACTCTTCATCGGTTAAGTTTTGATGCTCATCATCGTCGTATTCTTCATAAGCATAGTTGTCATCTTCCCACAGTGCATCGGCAGTTGCGCCTACGGCTGCGGCAGATGTTCCTGCTGCCATTGCATGAGCTGATGTTACACGCTCTTCTTCACGCATCGCATCACGGGACTTGCCAGCTTCTTTAAGTTGTTTTTTAAACACACCACTCAAAACCAAACCAAGCTCAAACAGCAACCACATAGGAACGGCGAGCATCACCTGTGAGATAACATCGGGTGGCGTTAAAATCATGCCTATTACAAATGCACCAACGATAACGTAAGGACGTTTTTGGGCTAATTTTTCTCTTGTGGTGATACCTGTGCTGATAATCAAAATAGTGGCAATTGGCATCTCAAAGGCAAAGCCAAAAGCAAGAAACATCATTACCACGAAGTCGAGGTAATTAGATATATCGGGTGAATAGGTGGCACTAGAGGGTGCAAACAGTGGCAATACTTTAAACATCATCGGTAATAATGCGTAGTAAACAAAAGCTACGCCGAGGTAAAATAAACCGACACTCGATGATAAAAGCGGGAGGATTAATTTCTTTTCGTGTTTATAAAGTCCAGGCGCAACAAAAGCCCATAATTGATAAAAAACATAGGGCAAAGCAATAAGAAATGCGAGGAGAAAGGCAAACTTATAAGGGACTAAAAAAGGGGCGGCAACACCTGTGATAATAAGTTGTTGACCTTGGGATATAATCGGATCGGCAAGCCAATCGAATAATACTTGTGCAAAAGGTGCGAGAAAGACAAAAGCAACACAAATTGAAATAACGATACGCATCAGATGATTACGCAAATCAATTAAGTGGGTTAAAAAACCTGCTTCTGTATCAACGGACTCTGCTGAGCTTGTATTGCTGATCTTTTCTTTAGCCGTCATTTTTCTTAGCTTCACTTTTCGGAGTTGTTGCTTTCTCGTCGTTTTGATCTAAGGATTTTACATCATCAACGCTACTGTGAATCTTATTCTCAAAGACATCTTTAGCATCATCAAAATTACTTTTCAGATCATCTTGAGTGCTACTCACCATTTTACGCAACTCTTCAATTTCTTGTTGTTGCTCAGACAAAAGATTCTTCATCTCAGAGGCTTGAAACTCACGCTCAATATCCGCTTTTGTTGTGGAAATAAACGCTTTTGCTTTACCTATCCAGCCACCGACTTTTGTCGCGACCTCGGGTAAACGTTCAGGACCAATGACGAGCAAAGCAATCACTGCAACCACCATCATTTCGGTCATGCTAGCATCAAACATGAGAACTACCTATCAAAGAAGAGAGAATTAAGGACTTCGAATTAAATAACTAGAGGAAGATAACGCAGAATTTTTGTTTCAGATTGGATGATCTCAAG
>QOAQ01000052.1 GCA_003972955.1 Aquificaceae bacterium | reverse complement strand
CCCTGCTAATCCATTTTTACTTGCAAATGCTCGGCGCGGTTAGAATGGGAACTACTGCTTCGCACTCGCTATCGCATCGTGCTATTTGTGCTTAAACGCACAAATAGAAATCTAAAGTGCGTAACATCAGTTAATATATAAAACAATATAACTGCTCAGATAGCACTCTATTTTATTCAATATCAAGGCGAAAGCGCGGAGTTTATAAGTATAAATGAGCACTTTCAACGCAGAGATTGGATAAAATAGAGTGCTAGCTGAGTAGTTATACAAACAACAAGGAGCTTTTATGAGTAGTACAAACAATAATATGTTACTAAATGTTCTTAGCCTAATCGCTGTTATAGCGTTGATTATCGCTATTAATATCCATTTAGATTTAAGTCATTTATTTTATATGTTGGGAGGTTCAAGCAGCGGGGATACGATTATCGATGGGCGATTTAATACCTTCTTTCTTTCGAGTCTAGGTATTACGAGTGCCATTATTTTTATTACTTTTCTGCTTATCGTCAAGTGTAAAACGGCGCTAACCAAGGTACTGATTATTGTGGCAGATGTGTTATTGATCTTTATGGTCTTTAACTTTCCTCAAGAAAGAGTACTGCATAACTTTAGTTTTGATACCCATGCACAAGATATTGTTAACACCACGCCCGATGCCAGCAGTATCGTTATGGGAACATCAGATACAAGCTTATTAATCATCGTATTGGTTCATATTGTGATTATGCTTATTGGCGTTATTCGCACCTATAAATCTAAAAATAGCAGTATTCAAGATAAAGCAAGTGCATACGATTAGGAAGCTGTCCGAGAACAGTGAACCTATAGATATTCACTTAAATAATTTCCCTTCGACTCCGCTCAGGGAGCTGGTTCCCTGAGCGGAGTCGAAGGGAATAGAAATTTAATATGTGAAAGACTATACTGCGAAAAAGCTGAATCCATAAGGTAACTACTCAGTACAAGCTGAGTAGTTACCTTTAAAATGCCCGTAGCAACGTAAATACAGCCATTATTATCACCAACAAACCTGCAAATAGGCGAATTTTAGGGTTGCGTGTCCATTTAGTTAAACGTGTTGCAATAACGCCCATAGCTAATAAATTAGGTAATGTGCCTAAGCCAAATGCCAGCATCAATAAAGCTCCCTCTACCGCACCGCCCGCAGATAATGCCATGATAAGAACAGTATAAACGAGACCACAGGGAAGCCAGCCCCACAAAAACCCCAAGGGGAGTGCGCGTTGTACGGTGTTGACGGGAATAAAGCGACGACTGAGAGGCTCTATGTATTTCCACAGACTCGCCCCAACAGTTTCGAGCTTTGACAACGCATTCCAAAGACCTGCGAGATACAAGCCCAGCAAAAACATAAAAAAGGCAGCGATTACTAAGAGAATCTTTTTCGTATGATCAAGATTTGTTAGGTCAATTAAGCCCGCACCTAAGGAAGCAATAAGCGCCCCTGCGGTGATATATCCTGCAATGCGACCAACATTATAGGCAAGAAGAATAGGAAGCTGTTGTAAAAAAGAGGGCTTTTTTATGTGGGGTTGTTGGCTAATAGAGAGTATGCCAACGATCCCCCCACACATGCCAATGCAGTGAACACCGCCTAAGAGACCTGTAAGAAAGGCAACAAGATAAGGATAATGATTAACCCATGCTATATCCATGTGGTAGCTTATTCTTTCAGAGGCATTTTAATTTATCGTTTGGCGTGGCATATATTTACCCGAAGAGGTGCGTGTAAACACATCATCTATCATCGGGTGAATAATTTCTGTTGCTGAAGAGTCTGATTGGATATTTTGTTCTGAGACATAAGCGAGTGTTGTCTCTTCATCAACTAAAACATGATACCACGGAGCATTTTTAGGACCACGAACACCATCCTCCTCTTCGTACCATTCATCATCACCTGCAAAATTTGCATCGACATCTATAATCACGCCACGAAAATCGTGATGATTATGATAAACCACATCGCCGATATTATATTCTGCTTTTGTTACATTTAATTGATCTCTGTCCATGCATCACCCAGTCGTTTTATTATCTACTATTATTTTTTTAGATCTACTACCACAAAAATAAGGCTATTTTTACCTATTTCAAGGAGTGTAAAGCCTATAAAACAAAAAAATTAAGATTAGTATGCTTTCATTTACAGGTATAATCCAGCCTCGAATAATTGAGGAGAGAGACTATGAGACCAAGCGGTCGTGCTACAAATGAAATGCGTGCGGTAAAATTCACCCGTCATTATACCAAACATGCAGAAGGTTCTGTTTTAGTTGAATTTGGTGATACTAAAGTGCTGTGTACTGCAACCGTTGACGATAGAACCCCTCCTTGGTTGCGTGGCAAAGGCACAGGCTGGGTAACCGCAGAATATGGCATGCTACCGCGCTCTACTGATTCTCGCATGGGGCGTGAGGCGGCGCGTGGCAAACAAAGTGGGCGCACACAAGAAATCCAACGCCTTATTGGTCGCTCTTTACGCGCAGTGGTTGATATGAAAGCACTGGGTGAGCGTCAAATTATTGTTGATTGTGATGTAATTCAAGCCGATGGTGGCACACGTACAGCGTCAATTAGTGGTGGTTATGTTGCCTTGGTTGATGCGATACAGACCTTATTGGATCAAGAAATCTTAACGGAAAGCCCGCTTACTGGACAGCTTGCTTCTATCTCGGTTGGTATTTTTGAAGGACAGCCTGTGCTTGATTTAGATTACCCAGAAGATTCCAATGCAGAAACAGATATGAATGTGGTGATGGATGATGCGGGTCGTTTTATCGAAGTCCAAGGTACTGCGGAGGGTCATGCGTTCTCGCGTGATGAAATGAACGCAATGCTGGCACTTGCCGAAAAAGGCATTGCTGAAATTATTGTTGAGCAAAACAACGTATTAAAAGGTGCATAGTAATGAGTATCAAACCACAAAAGGTTGTTTTAGCCAGTGACAATCAAGGCAAACTACGGGAGTTTTTTCGTATTTTAGGCTCAGCAGGATTTGAGATTGTTGCTCAATCTGAATTTAATGCACCCGATGTCGATGAGACAGGCTTAACCTTTGTGGAAAATGCCATCCTTAAAGCCAGAAGCGCAGCCAAACATACAGGCTTACCTGCCTTAGCGGATGACTCGGGTATCGAAGTCGATGCTTTAAATGGTCAGCCGGGGATTTACTCGGCACGCTACTCTGGCGAAGGTGATGATGCAAATAACATCAAGCTTTTAAAAGCGTTAGAGGGTGTGCCAGACGAGCAACGCACCGCACGTTTTCGTTGTTGTATCGTCTATATGCGTCATGCAGACGACCCTTCCCCCTTAATTGCAGACGCAAGTTGGGAAGGGCGTATATTACACGAGCTTTCAGGGGCTAATGGCTTTGGTTATGATCCTTTATTTTTTGTCCCCAGCCATAATAAATGTTCCGCCGAGCTATCTCCTGATGAAAAAAATGCAATTAGCCATCGTGGTCAAGCCTTACAACAACTATTGAAATTAATGTCATGAAAGAAAATAACAATCCGCTTTACCTGCTGTGGTTGGGCTTTCGCTCCATTATTTTCTGGATAGGTTTCGCGGGCATTACGATTATTGCAGGTTTAATTACTCCTATCCTTTATCTGCTACCTGCGTCTGTACAGTATAAAATTTTACTCGCATGGCCCTATTTTAATATCTGGATGCTGAAAGTGGTGTGCGGTATAAAATATCAAGTAAAAGGACTTGATAATATCGACCTCAAGAATAATGCCATTATCCTACCTAATCATCAGTCAACATGGGAAACCATGTTTATCCCCACTATTTTTCCAAGCATGTCGTGGGTACTCAAAAAAGAACTCTACAAAATACCTTTCTACGGATGGGCGCTACCGTTGTTAAGCCCCATTGGTATTGATAGAAAGGCAGGACGATCTGCTGTAGAGCAAGTTAAAGTCAATGGTAAGCAACGCCTCGATGAAGGTAAATGGGTATGTATTTTCCCCGAAGGAACACGTGTTGCACCGGGCGTAAAAGCACGCTACAAAATGGGCGGCGCAATACTTGCAAATTACTCAAAATACCCCGTATACCCCATTGCACATAATGCTGGAGAATGCTGGCCGCGCAATACATTTATCAAACGTCCGGGGTTAGTGACCGTCAGCATTGGTCCTAAAATTGATACTGAAAATTTAACACCAAGCGAAATTAATGATGCCGTGCGTACATGGATAGAGAATGAATTAGAAAATTTACCAGCGGTTAGATAGCTTCATCACTATCAACGTGGAGTAGTTATCCCATTTTTTTGATAAAAAATTACTCTATTTTAAGGAAAAATTGTTTAAAGGTACTAGACTTAGAGGAGAAACAACTTCCTAGGAGCGTGAAGAAAATTATGATAGCAATAGATACCCTACAACAAGATAATCATAAAATAGCAGAGCATTCTAAAGTACTGAGTGTGCTTATTAAAAATAGAGAACTATGCGATACACAAGTTCTGTGTGACATCTTTTTTAATTATGTTGACGCAGTAAAAGAACACTTGGATATTGAGGATAGAAATATTTATCAACCCATGCTAGTGCATAGCGATGCAGATATAAAGCATACGGCAAGTCAATTCATGTCTGGCTCTATTGAAATTAAACGTGTTATTTCAGAGTATACAAAACAGTGGTGTAGAAAGGACTCTCTACGTATAAAAAACCATGATCAATTTGTTGCTGATACTGAAGATATATTTGAATTAGTTTGGAAGCGTATTATTGACGAGTCGGAACATTTATACCCTGTTTTCAAAAGAGCAATTCAACACAAAGAAGTTGCGTAGGAGTTTCCAAGAAAAAACGTTAATAACTGACATAAGTGGGAGTTTAATGACATAAAGTGACACAAAAAAGTCATCATACTGAAATCATAAATAAACATGACTTTTAGTATAATGACTTAAATAACAAAGTGTTAAGTATATTTATAAGCAAAAATCAAGAGTTGGCATCATCGTTGCAATATATTAATCAGCTGCAAGGTAAACAACAGAAATAATAATTTACCAGCAAGCCCCTGAGATTAAGAGCAACTTATTAATACCAAAAATAAAAACGTTGCCGATCTCACCAGAGACCTTTGCTTTCCCCGGCAAGGGTCTCTTTTTTTGTGTAAAATAAAACCCTCAGCTAGCGTTAAGCAAATGACTATATTGGATCTTGCTGAATCAATAAACGCTTGGGATCAATTTCTCGTATTTTTTGCGCTGTCTCAAGTGAGATAACACGACATTTTCCTTTAAGAAAACTTAATGCCAACTCTCCCTTTGCTAATTTTTCTAACTGTTCTGGGGTGACATAGACATATTTAACAGCAGTACCGATAACAAAATTATATCGTTCATTCGCGTTATCAATATTTAATGTATTCTCATTAATAATCTTACTAATTTTAATATTGCGTTCTTTTTTTAAGCGGGCGGCGGCTTCTTTTGCTTTCTTTGCTTGTTGGCGTTCTTTATTCTCTGCCGTGGCTCGCTCTCGATAAAACTGTTCTAAATCAGACGGCTCTTTTTTGGGTTTATTTTTTGTAAATTTTTTCTTTGATAATTTCTGCTGTGGTTTTCTAGTAGCCGTTCTCTTTGATGTGGTCTCTGACTTCTTAACTTGCTCTTTAGTAACAAGTCCTGCTTTTAGTAGTTGGTCGCGCAATGAGCTCATAATGTATAAATATATTTTAGAGTAAAAGTAAAACGATGATAGAAATATTTGTAATCGTTCCCTGCCCCTGAAATCTACCATTTTTCACCTTGAACTGACAAATTTTAGGAGGTATCTGAACGCTTACAAATGCTTTATTCAGATTATCCTGAATCCGTGAGACAACTACGGTATGATGAACAAGCTATTGATTCCACAGTGATTTAAAAAATACCCACTTAACCTATGGGTGAAGCTAAGATTTTTTAATTTCACTGTGAAACCAATATCTTATCCCTCATATCCGCATTTGCCTC
>QOAQ01000036.1 GCA_003972955.1 Aquificaceae bacterium | reverse complement strand
CTGGCTCGCCCGAAGGGAGCAACCCAAAGCGTCCAATACGGCGTTATGGGTCTTGCCAAGGGAATAACCATTGCCTGCGACCCATGCCTTGTCTTGAACGCTTTGGATTGCTCTGTACCCATCAATACAATGTTGCTGGAGTACTAGTGTAATTTCCTCTATTTTCAAATTGAATATGGTTATAAGTAGATATAGAAAAATTAAAACTCCCATTTTTTCGCCTGAATATGGTCTATTTCTAGCATTAAAAAAGAATTGATAAATACTGCTAATATTATGATTAATTTAGATTAACTCGCATAAATAGCTAAACATAACAAAGTGATAATATGACAAACGAAGATGTTGCGATGAGTAAAATAGATTGTTTTCTGATAATTGGCTCTTAACAAAGACGACGCTTTGTATTAGTATATTTCCCATGAGTGACTTCTGGGTTGTTCGTAAGATTGGCGGGAAATCCCTTGAGCCTAATTGCGATATTCGGGGTCTGACGAGTGTTTTGTGTGCATGACCGCCGCGGTGGTAAGCCTAATAAATATTAACACGATCCCACTTGAACCTTACTGGTTCAAGGTCAATGCCAAACCTACGGCAACTTGGTGTCACTCTTTATTATTTTTCCCTCTCTCCTTTGTTTCAAATCTTCTTTTTTATCTTATTCTAAAATCTAAAAATCACACCAGCGTGGAATTTTTTGCACGATAGAGCTAGGGTCAATGGTATGACTCCACTGCAAAACAGGTGCGCTGACATTCGCTTGTTCATCATAATCCAACCAAAATATTTCCTGCACTGCTTTTTGCTCGGTATAGCGGGAGTCATAACCTAAATAGCGGATATATTCAGAGTGGCGACGTGCTTTATTGAGGTCATCGAAGAAGCCAAATGAAATTGCATTTTCATAAGGTCCAGATTCAATCAGTTGATAATTTTTCACATCATTTTTCTTGAGATCATCAATAATTTTTAGAGCATCTTGTCGTGTATTTTGAGCGGGTAAGTAGACTAGATAATTTAGTGTATCCATCGTTTTCTGACGACGAATATTAATCGATAGCCCAAAGTCATTGAGTTGACGAGCAACCATTTTAGTTGCCTTCTCACTATTGAATGGCCCTAAGGTATAGCAACGAGAATTTTTTGTTGGTTCATCTTTTGATTTCTTGTTGTTCAATAATTCAATCGCAGGAATGCCTTTTACAATCGTTGCAGGTGGTGTGTAAGTAGCATCTCCAAGCAAAAAAGCTAATATAAAATAAATAACATTAGCTGCTAAAAGAAGGGGAATAAGTAGGCGAGTCATCACTATTTTTGTAACCTTGGAAAGGTAGATTCTGCGATGAACTGTAAGCCTTGCATCAGCCAGTCATCTTCTCTTTGAGTTGAAGCAGAAAGATATTGATGAATGAGTTTGGCGTCACCACCACAGAGTATTGTTTGCACTGAAGTCATTTTTTTTGTTTTTCCCCCTATGTTGTTAATTTTAAGAAGCTTACCTTTCATACGAGAAGATATACCATTTATCGCATCAACTAAACCATAAATATTACCACTGCTAATTGCATCGGTTGTGTTTTTAGCAAATAGAGTAACTTTTGATGTATTTGGCGTGTCTAATAATGCTGATTTTTTAATTAAACTGTCGGAGAAGGATTGTAAGCCCGGTAAAATTAAACCGCCTAAGTGTTGCCCTGTGGCAGTCATCGCATCAATGGTAATTGCAGTGCCACAACTCACAATAATACAGTGTTGATTAGGCATAAGATGATGTGCGGTGATAAGTCCAACAAAACGGTCTGCCCCTAAGCGAGTAGCATTTTCATAGGCATTACGCACGCCATACGCTTCTGCCTCAGAGCGTATAATATGCAGCGAGATATTAAGTGCTTGGCAATGTTTTTCAACATTACGCATAAAATTGTCAGCAAGCACCGAAACAAGTACGATATGGCGTATGCGCTTCTCTGTTTTAGCCTGTTTTAAACGCGCTTGGAGAAGCCCCAGTAAAATAATATCCGCAGATTCCTGTGTGTAATCCTGTGCAAACTGTTTTGAGCGTTTGCCCTTATGCAGTAGAGACCATTTTATGCGACTGTTGCCAGCATCAACTAATAACATCATAAGCAAGCCTTCTCCCAGCGTAATTTATTTTTTCAAGCGAATTTCAGCGGACGTATAATACGCGAGTTGTCCTGACATTAACTTAACAGCAAGCCGACCTTGATCATCTATCCCGTCAACAATGCCACTGCGCTCTTGTTGTTCTTGTAAAATTAGCACGTTTTGACCATATAATACGTCCCAATATCGCCAGTCATGTTGAAAGCGTTTACTGTCCAAGCGATCAAAGCACTGCAAATCGTTGATAAGAAATTCTAAAATAAAGGCTAATAGTTGATTGCGGTCTAGCGTGTCCCCCATTGCATGATGCAGACTCACCCACGGCTGGTCGATTGTCTCGCCACTCGACTTAGGCATATTGACATTTAAACCAAAGCCGATGACAACCTCTTGTTGATGCAAGGATGAGTTTGAAGAAATACCCTCAATCAGTATCCCACCCATTTTTTCGCCCTGCCAAAAAATATCATTCGGCCATTTTACCCCATGCCCTGTTAAACCTATTTTTTGCAATGCCTTCGCAATAGATAAACCCACCACCAAACTCAATAGAGACAACTGCTCAGGCGTTACCTCAAAACACCATTTGACAGAACAATAAATATTTTCAGCACGAGGAGAGAGCCACTGCCTCCCTCGTCTACCTCTTCCTGCGGTCTGCTGCTCCGCAATGCACACAACCCCACAGTCACCATTGTCTTTAAGCCATGTATTGGTAGAGTCTAGACAATCAAAAACGTACATTTTAGGCGCAGGTGATCTTTGAAAGTCAGGGCTGAAATGCTGCATGATATGACGAGCGGATAGGTTTGTTTTAGTGTTCATGTACTCCCTTTTCTGATTGCTTTTGCGCGATAAAAAACCATGCAATGACACTGCCGATCAGTGCCACAAAGCCCGACGCAATAAACGTCATCGTTGCCCCCAAAGGCAGCCAAGCATAACCACTGCATAGATTGCCGACCGCACCGCCTAAGCCAAAACATAAGCCCGCATAAAGCGCTTGTCCGCGACCTTGTAATCGCCCAGGAAATAAATCATGCACTAAGTGAATAGCCGCCGCATGAAATAATCCAAAACTTACCGCATGTAAAACTTGTACTAACAGCAATAAAGGAAAAAAGTTAACAAAATAGGCGAGTAAATACCAGCGGATAGCCGTCCCAAGCAAAGCCAGCGCCAACAGTAGCCCTGCGTTATAGCGTTGTAAAATCGAGTGCATAGCAATAAAAACAACCATCTCAGCCATCACCCCCAACGCCCACATCCATCCTGTAAAAACAGCAGAGTAACCATTATCCCGCAAATAAAGACTATAAAAAGTGTAATACGCACCGTGACTGGCAACCTGTAAGGTACAAACCACTAAAAAGGCAATCACAATTGGTTGTTGGACAATAATCCAGATACTTTTTTGTGATGCTTCTTTTGCATGATAAGGCTTATCGGTGATAAGAAAGGTGGTGAGGCTCATCAATACAAGTAGCACAAGCAAAGCAACAGGAATAATGATAAAGCCATAAGCCTTAAAACCTAAAGGCAAAGCAACGACGCTAACAATAAAGCCCACTGAACCCCAGATGCGAATATGGCTATATTCAGAAACCCTCGCCCCTAAATGGTTAAGACTAAGGGCTTCGTACAAGGGCAAAGAAGCATTCCAGAAAAAGCCAAAGAGCGCCGTAATCAGCGCTACCCACAAATAATCAGCGCGTAAGAATATCCCCGCAAACAATAAAGCAGCGAGGAGGGCGGTGAGTTGTATAATTTGCAAGCGTTTACCATAATGATCCGCAAGCCAACCCCATAAATAAGGCGCAACAATCTTACTCGCCATCGCAATCGCCATAATCTCACCAATCTCAGCGGGACTAAAGTGTAAATCTTGCAGGTATAAGGACCAATAAGGGACGAACGCCCCCAATGCCGCAAAAAAGAACAGATAAAATGCTGATAGACGATAGTAGGGATAAGGTCTATCAAACATTATTGTTTATCATTAGATCGAGTATTTATTGTGCAACTGCATCAGACGCAGTGTTATCGCTTGCCACAGGCAAAGGCATTTTATCCGCATACCAAAGACGCGCACGCAGTCCCCATGAACTCGTCAATCCCACTTCACGAAAGCGAATATTACCGTTAGCATCAATAATAAACGTCGTCGGCACGCCTGTTACGCCATACAACTCAGCCAAACGACTATCAGGGTCAGAAATAGTTGCCCAACTTTCAAGCCCGCGTTCTTTTAAATGCTTCTCAATAGCCGCTTTATCACCCGATTGATAAGCAACTGTTAATACCGGCCAGTCCTCAGCGATACCTGTAATACTGCCCTCCTCAATCTTGCAAAAAGGACACCATGTCGCCCAAAAATGTAATAACACTGGCTTACCACGGTAATTTTTAAGCTGTGTGATCTTTCCATCCATCAACACACCCTGAATCTCAGGCGCAACACCATCCACCATATTACGCTGCTGCCATGCCCTAAACGCAAACACTAAGGCAATAATAATGATAAATTCAAGTAAGTAGCGCAACCAACGACGCTTTGGTTTTGGTGGTACTTTAGGTGTAGCTTGAGCCATATTTAAACCCGTAATTTTAATGGTGTGATAATTGTATCATAGAGAGTTATTAGAACGAGAAATGAGATAAACTAGATGTCGTTATTTTGTGCCTAAGGAATATTTTGACAATGCGATTTTTACTAACATGCAGTTACATTACTCTCTTATCATTCGTGCTGATTTCTTGTGGTGGTGGCGCTAGTCCTAATAACATAGCCGAACGAGCACCCGCACAAGGGGATTTTAAGTCTATTAGCAATGGAATATATAATCAGCGTGCGGTTATTCAAACCAAGCTTAGTGCCGTCAAGGAGCTAAATTTAACACCTCAATACGATGTGAATACTTATAAATTGGAGTATTTAAGTCAGGATACTCATAATAATTTGCTTACAGTGTCAGCTTTATTAGCAATTCCCGCAAAAAATACACCCAGTCCTATTTTAAGCTTTCAACACGGGACAACGTTTTACCATGCCGAAGCCCCCAGTTTGCAACGAAAAGTGAATAAACGACATCCTGAAATATTACTTGCCTCTTTGGGCTATATCGTTTTTTCGCCTGATTATATTGGTTATGGCTCATCAGAAGGAGAAGCACATCCTTATTTACAAAAACAGCCCTCCGCCGATATTGTGATTGATATGCTAAAAGCAGGCAAAGCATGGCTTGATAAAGAAAAAATTGTTAGCAATAAGCAACTATTTTTAACAGGCTATTCCGAAGGCGGCTATGTCACGATGGCTGCGCTTGAGGCATTGCATCATCAAACAACTAACACTAATTTTACCATCTCAGGCGCGGTATTAGGAGCAGGACCGTATGACTTGCACTTAACATTAAAAACATTACTCGGAAAAATTAATTATTTACCTGATTTTTTAGATGATGCTGTACTTATTCCTAAAAATGCAGAGGTTTATTTTGAAAGAACGTTTTTAGACCGCTATTTTGATGGCGACAAACAAGATAATGTACACAACTGGAAGCCTTCAATACCACTAAAATTATTTCATGGTGAAGACGATGCAACCGTTCCGATTGAGAGTGCGATTAGCACTTTTAATGCAATGACGGCATTAGGCGCAGATGTAGAATTAGTCAAATGTACCGCAAAACCTGCGGGTCATAGTGATTGTGCCATCCCTTATTTGAACTATACGATCAGATATTTTGCAGGGTTGCGGAATGATTTGTAACACCAAGTTATTATATTGGAGGGTAGTGGGTCATTTCTGTGTTGTTAGATCAATATTAATGCTTAATTTCACAGAAATGACCCACTACCAATGATTTAAACCACGGAATACACAGAACAACACGGACGACAACAAGAAAACTTTCTGTGTATTCAGTGTATTCCGTGGTTTGTTTATACTCAGTTGAGTAATGTATAACATAGGGAATATATAGAGAGGGTATTTGCGAGATTATAATTTAGGTCATATAAAAGACGCCATGCTTCCCTTTATTTATACCATCACTTCTTTAATTACTGCCTATTGTAAAAAATGGCGTATAATCGCCCGCTTTAATTATTTTCATAAAATAAAAGCGTTTTACTATGTCGGAATACAATGTTTCTACCTTTCAAGGTTTAATTTTTGCTCTACAAGATTACTGGGCTAAACAGGGGTGTGCTATTTTACAGCCTTACGATATGCCAATGGGGGCGGGGACAGATCATCCTGCTACTTTTTTACGTGCGATAGGCCCTGAGCCGTGGAATGTGGCGTATGTGCAGCCTTCGCGTCGTCCTACTGATGGTCGTTATGGGGATAATCCTAACCGTTTACAACGCTTTTATCAGTTTCAAGTTATTCTTAAGCCGTCTCCTTTAGATATTCAAGAGTTGTATTTAGGCTCATTAAAAGCCGTTGGTTTTGATCCGCTAGAGCATGATGTTCGTTTTGTGGAAGACAACTGGGAGTCACCTACGCTCGGAGCATGGGGTTTAGGTTGGGAAATTTGGCTAAATGGTATGGAAGTGAGTCAATTTACCTACTTCCAACAAGTCGGTGGCTTAGACTGTAAGCCCGTTGCAGGTGAGTTGACCTATGGTTTAGAGCGTTTAGCAATGTATTTGCAAGATGCTGAAAGTGTGTATGACTTAATTTGGACGTACGGTTCAGAAGGGCCGGTCACCTACGGCGATATTTATCATCGTAATGAAGTTGAACAGTCTGCTTACAACTTCGAGAAAGCCAATGTTGATGCACTTTTTCATCATTTTGATGTTGCCGAAAAAGACAGTCAGCAACTTATTGAAGATGGCTTACCGCTACCTGCCTATGAACAAATGTTGCAAGCCTCTCATGCGTTTAATTTACTCGATTCTCGTCACGCCATCTCGGTAACGGAGCGTCAGCGCTATATGTTACGGGTGCGCGCCTTGTCACGCGCAATAGCACAGGCGTATTACGACTCGCGCGAGGCATTAGGATTCCCGATGTTAAAGCAAAATAAAACAGACGGTGAGGAGAAATAATCATGGCAGATGTAAAAGACGTATTCATTGAAATCGGTACAGAAGAGCTACCTCCTAAAGCATTATTAACACTGTCTAAAGCATTTAGCGATGGTATTGTCGCAGGGTTTAACGATGCCTCATTACAAGCTAAAGAGGTTATTCCTTATGCAGCACCGCGTCGTTTGGCGGTGCTACTCAAAGACATGCCTACACGACAGGCAGACCAGTTGGTAGAGCGTCGCGGCCCTGCAATTAAAGCGGCGTTTGATGATGAGGGTAATCCTAGTCGTGCCGCTCAAGGCTTTGCAGGTTCTTGTGGTGTTGACGTGGCTGATCTTGAGCGTATGCAAACGGACAAGGGTGAGTGGCTTGTCTTTAAAAAGGAAGTAAAAGGTAAAGCAACGCAAGAATTAGTGGCGGATATTGTATCTAAATCACTGTCTGCTTTACCGATTCCTAAACGTATGCGCTGGGGGGCGAGTGATATTGAATTTGTGCGTCCCGTGCATTGGATTGTGATGATGTTGGGCAATGAAACCGTTGATGCTGAGGTGATGGGCATTAAAGCAGGCAATGAAACGCGCGGTCATCGTTTTCATCATCCTGAAAAAATTCCACTATCACACCCTGCGGATTATGCGAAGCTATTGAAAGAAACAGGCTATGTAATTGCCGATTACGCTGAGCGCCGTGAGATGGTGCGCCAACAAGCCGAAGCCGCCGCTAAAGCAGTGGGTGGTGTTGCTCATATTGACAATAATTTATTAGATGAAGTGACTGCGTTAATCGAGTGGCCAATTGCGGTATCAGGAAGTTTTGATAAGGAATTTTTAGATATTCCACAGGAATGTTTAATTTCGAGTATGCAAGATCATCAAAAATATTTTCCTGTGGTTGATAGTAGCGGTGCGCTGTTACCGTATTTTATTACTATTGCCAATATCGACAGTAAAAATCCCGATGCAGTACGCCAAGGTAATGAGCGCGTTATTCGTCCTCGCTTTAGTGATGCGGCATTCTTTTGGCAACAAGATGGCAAGGTCACTTTAGAGTCACGTAGAGAAGCGACAAAGAAAATATTCTTCCAACAAAAACTTGGCACTTTGTTTGAAAAAACAGAGCGTGTTGCCGAGTTGAGTCAAGCAATCGCCAAACAATTAGGCGCAAATACTTCTGATGCTTATCGCGCCGCTACATTAAGTAAATGTGACTTAATGAGTGATATGGTGGGTGAGTTTGCAGAGTTGCAAGGCATTATGGGGCGTTACTATGCTCAACGTGACGGTGAGACTGCCGAGGTTGCCGATGCCATGCAGCAACAATATCAACCCGCCTTTGCCGACGATGTAATTCCTGCCAGTATGACAGGGAAAATATTGTCACTTGCTGATCGTTTGGATACGTTATTGGGTATTTTTGCTATTGGTTTAAAGCCAACAGGCAGCAAAGACCCCTATGCGCTACGCCGCGCAGCAATAGGTGTATTACGTATTTTGATTGAAGGTGAGTTATCGCTAGACTTAAAAGCGCTACTCACCATCGCCGCCAAGGGCTTAAGCAATAAGGTAGATGCCTCTGCCGCCGTTGATGATACTTATGCCTTTATTATGGAGCGCCTACGTGCTTATTATAAAGACAAAAAAATAGCAGGTGATGTCGTCGATGCCGTGGCGAGCGTCAATCCATCACGTCCTTTAGATTTTAATCAGCGTGTAAAAGCAGTGACGCAATTTAGAGAATTAGATGCCGCAGAGCCACTCGCCGCCGCGAATAAGCGCATTGGTAATATCCTCAAAAAAGCCAAAGGCACAATCCCTGATGCCGTTGATACCAGTGTCTTAGTAGAAGACGCAGAGAAAACTTTGTATCAAACGATCTTAAAGCAAAGCGAAACAGTAAGCCCATTATTTGCAGATGCAAAGTACACCGAAGCCTTAAGTTCATTGGCTGATTTACGCGCAGATGTAGATAACTTCTTTGATAGCGTTATGGTAATGGCAGATGATGAAGCCTTAAAAAACAATCGTCTTGCGCTATTGCAACAGATGAGAAACTTATTTTTGCATGTGGCTGATTTGTCACGTTTGCAGTAATTATTATAGACGGGTGATAAAAAAACAGACTAGACTAAGTTTAGTCTGTTTTTTTTGTGGGAGTCTATAATGCAACAAATTAATATACACGAAGCAAAAACACATTTATCACGTTTGATAGAAAGAATATTGGAAGGTGAAGAAATTGTTATCGCGCGTCACGGTAAACCTGTTGCCTGCTTAGTGCCGTTTAAAAAAAGAATGAATGAACGTATTGCAGGAGGTTTAAAAGGGAAAATTAAAATAGCTGATGATTTTGATGCTCCCATTATCTGATGACATAGCTGAAATATGATATTGATTTATGTTGGTAGTCATTAAAAAGCCCCTCTTTGTCAAAAGAGGGGCTAAAATGAATAGAAGCGTGTCTTATCTTAGCTAATCTGCTTCAAAATCTCTTCAGAGATTTCTTTAATTCCTTTTGTGCCATCAACGGCAATAATTTCTACGTCAGTGTTCTTAAAGTAATTAACAGCAGCCATTGTGCCTGTTGTCTCATCATAATAAATATCATGACGCTTGCTGATAGCATCTTCGTCTTGGTCGTCTGCACGCGCAGAAAGCTCTCCGCCACACACGCGACAAACTAACTCACCGTCTTTTTCAACGGGCTTGATCGCATCAAAAGCAATGTGGTTAGGGTGGTTGTTGTCATTGGCACATAAACGACGACCCATAATACGCTCTTTAGCAATTTCACGATCAAGTGTAATTTCCATGACGTAATCAAGCGCCATACCAGACTCTTTTAGTGCCTTGTCTAAGGCTTCTGCTTGAGCAAGAGAGCGTGGGAAACCATCTAATAACCAGCCTTTTTCTTTGGACTTTGCTAGGGTTTCTAATACCATTGGAATGGTGATTTCATCAGGTACTAAATCGCCGCTTTCAATAAACGCCTTCGCTTTCATACCAAGCTCAGTACCACCTTTGATATGCTCACGAAAAATAGCACCAGATTCAATATGATCTAAACCATATTTCTCTTTAACAATAGCACCTTGCGTGCCTTTACCACTTCCATTAGGACCAAAAGCTAGGATATTCATAGGTATTCTCCGTTGTAGACATTAGATTAAATCTGGTGCAATAGTCTACCTTATCTCTCCTTGATTAACCCGTATAATTCGCAGAAAGTTAGCTTCTTACGTTACTGCTAATAAAAATAATTAATGTTTTCAGCGTATTTTTTGAACTGTTTGTGATTGTATACGTCAGAGATTATGTGTGGTGATTGGTATGAAACTAACAATGTAATTGTGACGTGATTTGCACATCCACACCTCTATAGGCGTTTTATTTATCCTAATAATAGTTGATTAGGATAAAGAATAACGCCAACTATCGACAAGGGTTACAGGTAACACTCAGCTGCGCCATATCTTCCTCTTGTAATTCTTGTCGATTCTTCTTTTTATATATGTCTTGCTACATCAAGTAAGGACTCAGGATTGAATAATGTGCGGAACTTGACACAGAATTTTTGTTTCAGATTGGATGGTCTCGAGAGGCGCATAGTCACTCTACGCAACGATTGAGAGCATTCAATCTGGGATAAAAAGGCATTTAAGTTTCGTAGATTATTTAATTCTGAGTCCTAAGTACATATTGCTTAATAAAAAATTAAATAAATTAGCACACCGATAGGTGTGGGGTTTCATTCGTCTAAAATAAAAATATTGAAGGAATTATTATGATTAACATTAACTCAAACTTTGCTAGATTATTCTTTATAGCAGGTCTATCAATGACACTTGCTGCTTGTACCGTCAACCCACCTGTCAATAATACGGGTGGAGGGACAACAACAGGGGGAACAACTACGGGC
Organism: Aquificaceae bacterium; assembly: GCA_003972955.1. Lineage (GTDB taxonomy): Bacteria > Pseudomonadota > Gammaproteobacteria > Thiotrichales > Thiotrichaceae > JAGLBW01. Next base: position 608 of record QOAQ01000036.1, on the reverse strand, counting down.
GGTACAACAACAGGGGGAACAACTACGGGTGGTACAACTACAGGCGGGGGGAGTCAAACAGGGGGAGGGACAATAATTGAAACTATCCCAGGGCAGGAAGGTTTTGTTGTTCAACTTACTGCTAGTGTGGATGAGCATAAAGCAAGACAGCTAGCAACTACTTTCTCAAGAGAGGGTTATCATGTGATTGAAAATAAAATAGAACGTAATGGGCGTATTTTATACAGAGTGCAAATAGGCCCATATGCTTCAAAGGATGATGCTAAAGCAGGTTTAGTTAAACTAAAAAACAGATATAAGCGTAATGCTTATGTGAGATCAGCTTTTGTAAATGAAAATAAGTAGGACTAATTAGTACTTATTGATTCTAGGAAAAAGCCCTGTTACTTGAAATATAGTAACAGGGCTTTTTTATATATAGACATTCACTTAAATAATTACCCTTCGACTCCGCTCAGGGGGGGCTCGCACTGGGCTGGTGAAAACTTGCTTTAATCAAGCCATATTATTCAGTTAGGTTTTGTTCCATTATTTGTTGTCTTCGTGCTTGTAGCGTTGTTCCCAAAAAATCCGTTTTCCACTGAATAACCTGTTTGACGGATACGGTT
>QOAQ01000074.1 GCA_003972955.1 Aquificaceae bacterium | reverse complement strand
TAAATTTGATTGAAGCGATAAGGTGAGTCTTTTTAGGTGATTAATAAATAATCTAAAAGGGATTCAATAAGGTGTGAGATTGTATTGATGATATGAAAAAGTAGCGCGTAATTCTGAGTAGTTACGAAAAAAATTCTGGAGGGGGAGGGGGGGAGTTTATGAAGCCCAACAAATAGAGTTATGTTGAGCTTTTATTTATAATCAGCCAGGAGGCCAAGATAAGCTACGTCCTGCAAGCAAGTGTAGATGAATATGAAATACAGTTTGCCCTGCTGCTTCACCACAGTTCATAACCACACGATAACCATCATCAGCATAGCCTGTATCGGTGGCTATTTTTTTAGCGGCAAGATAGAGTTTTCCCACAGTTTCAGCATCGTCTGCTGTTAGCGCATTAATACTGGAAATATGTTTTTTCGGGATAATTAAAACATGCAATGGAGCTTGTGCATTTAAGTCTTTAAAGGCAAACACATCATCATCTTCATAGACTTTTTGTGATGGAATATCGCCATCGATAATTTTACAGAATATACAGTTGCTCATAATTTATATTACATTCCTTAATAACTACGTCGCCCAGAAAAGGCGTGTGATAATGTGCCGCTGTCTACATAATCTAACTCACCGCCAACTGGTACACCGTGAGCAATACGTGTGGTATTGACTTTATATCTCTTGGCTAATTCGCTAATAAAATGAGCTGTTACTTCGCCTTCGACCGTAGGGTTGGTTGCTAAGATTAGCTCTTTTATCTGACCTTCTGCTAGGCGGTCTTCCAGTAAATCTAAACCAATCTCATCGGGGCCGATGCCATCTAACGGTGAGAGTTTTCCCATAAGCACAAAATAATAACCGCGATAGCTTGTGGCTTGCTCTAAGGCTAAAACATCCGAAGGGTTTTCTACCACGCAAAGTGAGTCGTATTGTCTATTCTCATTGGCGCAAACACGGCAAATATCATCTTCTGTAAAAGTACGGCAACGTTTGCAGTGCCCGATACTCTCCATTGCCAAGCGTAATGTATCAGCAAGTTTTAAGGCAGATTCTCTGTCATGCTCTAGCAAATGAAATGCCATGCGCTGCGCTGTCCTTGCCCCTACACTTGGTAGGCACTTTAAGGCATCAACTAATTCATTGAGTAGGGAAGAATCGGACATTTATATTAGTTTAATATTCGCGCGGTTAATTAATCAAAACGGCATTTTCATGCCAGCAGGTAAGCTCATACCATCGGTTACACCTGCCATCATATCTTTCGATTTTACCGCGAGCTTTTGTACTGCATCGTTAAATGCCGCTGCCACCAAGTCTTCAACCATTTCTTTATCATCATCTTCCATGAGGCTTGCATCGATATTAACGCGTTTGCATTCATGTTGACCGTTGATAATAACCGACACTAAACCACCGCCTGACTCGCCAGTGATTTCAATCGCGGCTATTGCTGCCTGTGCTTTTTGCATATCTTCTTGCATTTTTTGCGCTTGCTTCATTAAGCCGCCAAGTCCACCTTTCATCATAATTTTTTATCCTTGATGTGAAATATTTTAATAAATGTTATTTTGGTTTAACCGAATTAGGCACAAGTGTTGCGTTAAATCGGTTTTGTAAATCTTGTACAAATGAGTCGTTTTGCATTAATTCTTCTGCCATTTTTTGGCGCTCTTGATGCTGTCTTTCGATACGTTCCGCGGGGGTTTCTTTCGTCAAACGTTGTATCTTAATCTGTAAATGAATCGACTTATTATAATACGTCTGTAGTGCAGTCTCTATTTCTTGTTCTGCTGATTTTGCTAGTAAATTTTCACCAGAGCTATCCATTGAAAGCACGATTTTATTATCAGCCGTGCTACTTAAAATACAATGCTTAACGATCTCCGCAGAGCGCCCTGATAAGCCCAGTTGCGGCACTATCTCATGCCACATAGGGTCATCACCTGATGTTACCTCAGGGGTTTTAGCTACATGCTGTTCTACTATGGGGGCTACTTTTTCCTTTTCGACGGGTGTTTTCGCTTGAGTCGTCACCTTTTTCTCAACCACTGCGGAGGGTGTTTCACTTGCGGGAGTAATAGACTCGCCCCAAGGCGGAGCGTCATCAATTATTGGAGGAGCGGGGGTGTCATGCAGGACAGATGGTATTTTTATGGGAGCTTCTTGGGTACTAGCTTTCGTTGCTAGTGTTTTTTTTTTCGTTTGTTGTGATGTGCTAGGTGTTGAGGCTGTTTGCGTCGCTATGTTTGGAGTAGGGGAGCTAGGTGGCGCAATATCAGCCAAGGGTCTAAAGGTCAGCAGTCTTAAAAAAATCATCTCAAAGCCACTGCGTGGGTCGGGTGATAAGGGTAAATCACGTCGTCCGTGCAGTGCTATCTGATAATACAGTTGCACATCTTCACGACTAAATTGCTGGGCTAATTGTTTAATAGCCTCATCATCTTCCTCAGCTTGCGGTACGACTTGCAACACCGCCATTTTGTGCAATAAGGTAATCAGCGCGTCTGTTGCCGCTTCAAAATCAGGTGTTACCCCCGCCATTTGCTCAATACCATCAAGAATCGCCTCACCATCTCCTGCGGCAACCGAGCTTAATAAATCAAGTAACGGCTCATGCGAAATAGTCCCCAACATCTCACGCACATCCGCTTCTTTTAGTTCACCATTACCAAAAGAAATGGCTTGATCTAATAAACTCAGCGCATCACGCATACTGCCATCTGCACCACGGGCAATAAGGCGTAGCGATGCATCATCACTCTTAATCTCTTCCTTGCTGAGTAGATACACTAAATGCCTTGAAATCATATCGACAGGCATACGCTTGAGATTAAATTGTAGACAGCGCGAAAGAATTGTAACAGGAAGTTTTTGCGGGTCGGTGGTAGCAAACAGGAATTTAACGTGCGGAGGTGGCTCTTCTAAAGTCTTTAATAAGGCATTAAAACTATGCCCCGATAGCATGTGTACCTCATCAATAAGATACACCTTAAAACGCCCGCGCGTTGGTGCATACTGCACATTATCAAGCAACTCACGGGTATCTTCGACTTTAGTACGCGAGGCAGCATCAACCTCAATTAAATCAACAAAACGCCCCTCAGCAATCTCAACACAACTACTACAGCTACCACACGGCTCAGACGTTACGCCCGTTTCACAGTTAAGACACTTAGCAAGAATTCTCGCAATGGTCGTTTTACCCACACCACGCGTCCCCGTAAACAAATACGCATGATGCAAGCGGTCGCCGTCTAAAGCATTAATTAACGCTTTACGCACATGCTGCTGCCCAACCATCTCGGCAAAATTTTGTGGACGCCATCTTCTGGCAAGAACTTGATAACTCATAAAGGCAGTGTACTAAGAATAAGGAAGGCATACAAAAGTAATCTAATAATTTTCCTCAGCAAAATTAGTGAAGTCACGGATTCAGGATAATTATCATGTGTAAAAAGTTGAAAATAAAGAGCGCTGTTATAGCGTATTAAGCTTATCTATTACTTGCTTGTAGAGCGTTTCAGATAAGCGATAACCATTTTTTATAGATGTTTCTAATATCACTTTAGATTGTGTCGCACGAAGCACCTTTTTATGAGTCGCTAGTATTAAAATTCCTGCCAAGCCTGTTACGACTAGTCCAAAATTACGGGCTATTTTTCTCCCCTTTTTCTCATCAATAATAAGGGGTAGATTTTCACGTATTGCTAACTCAATGGCTTCTGCTTCCCCTTGATCTAATATTATTAATAAGTCATGTAACCTTTCAGAAGAAGCAATCGTCTTTATTTTAAGACAAGAGAATGCCTTTATTGTTTTATCGCTGTCTAGTCCGATAAGTAGCTCGTCATAGACTGCTTGAGGAATAATCACTTCATCAAAAAGTTTACACAGTAATGACAGCTTGTTTTGTTTTTCAAGCACAATAAGTGAGGTGGTATCACTGACAATTAACTGACTCATTGTGCTAGTAACGTAATAGCATCGAGATCTTCTTGCAAATCATAACTCGCCATCGGGATATTCAAACGACCCAGCATTTTCATGGTCTCTACTTTTGTTTCTCCCAGAGTTCTAGCTAACTGACCTAAACTTAGGTCGCCCCTTTCAAAGGCTTTTAATGCTATCCAAGGTTTCATTCCTTGTTCAAGAAAACCACTACTAAACGGTAAAGCGAGACCAATAGGTTTTCCACTTTTTGTAATCAGCAAATAGTCATTTTCAGAAAAGGTCTGACTTAATTTACCAGGGTTTGTTTGAAGTTCTTTTATGCCGATAATATTCATAAGTCCACCACGCTTGGTTTAAAGTACTACTTTTTAGCAGTATATATTGCAGTGATAGCTTATATCAAGTTGATGAATGGAGATTCTGCATTTGTACTCTCACTAACATAATCCTAACGCTAAATTCGATGATCTAAATCAACCTCCATTCAAGAATAATTCTCATTTGCAAATATAGAAACTCTAATATACTATAGCATCCACTATCACAATGGAGTTTTATAATGAGTCACTTATCTTTGATGGATGCGAATGAGTCTGAGTTATTTAATATTACCGATATGAATACCGCAGATGCGATGCGGACGCGCTTATTGGGTATGGGCTTGGGCGTAGGCTTAGATGTTGGAGTGTTACGCAACCGTCGGGGTGATGTAGTACTAGCAAGTGGTAATACGCGTATTAGTCTTAGCCGTGAGATTGCTGACCAGATTAAAGTGAAGTCATTGGGCGTTAAGATATGAAGTCGTGTTGTGATGATACTAAACAGCCTATCAATGAGACTCCTGATACAACGGTAGCTTTACAGATGGCGCTGGTGGGCAACCCTAATTCGGGGAAAACGACCTTATTTAATCACCTAACAGGGGCGCATCAACGCACGGGTAATTGGGCGGGGGTGACGGTTGAGCGTAAAGAGGGTGAGTTTTATTATAATGATAACCATTATCATGTGGTTGATTTGCCCGGTACCTATTCTTTAGGTTTAGAGAAAACCTCGGTTGATGAAAAAATAGCACGTCAGTTTGTCGTAGATAACCCCGATTCTGTTTATTTGAATATTGTTGATGCCAGCACCTTGCAGCGCGGTCTTTATTTGACCTTGCAACTACGTGAGCTCGGTGTGCCCACGATTGTTGTACTAAATATGATGGATGTGGCAAAAAAACGGGGTATGAGCATCGACGTAGCGCGGTTATCGGCGCAGTTAGATTGTCCTGTTATTCCTATTTCTTTAAAACAGCCAGATTCCGTCAAGGCGTTGTATCAAGCGATTGAAGACTATGATATTCAGCAGGCGAGTACGCTTGATATTCACTACGCACCCGCCATAGAGTCGGCATTAACAAGTTTATCCGCAGGGAAGACGCAATCATCACGTCGTCAACGCTTAGAGCAATTATTAGTAGCAGATGAGACCCAAGCCACACGCGATGCGATAGAGGCAGAAACAGGTGAAGACCTTGATTTTTTATTAGCAGATAGCCGTTTTGAACAGGCGATGTTATTGGCGAAAAGCGTGGTGAAAGAGCAGGGCAAAGTCACCCGCACTAGCTCCGATAAAATTGATAAATGGGTGCTAGGTAGCTGGACGGGCATTCCTATTTTTATCGCCTTAATGTATTTATTATTCCTCTTTAGTATCAATTTTGGTGGCGCTTTAATCGACTTTTTTGATTTAAGCGCACAAGCCCTTTTTGTCGATGGTGGACGTGCGCTGTTAAGCAGTCTCGGTGCGCCTGAATGGTTAATTGCAATATTGGCAGATGGTATTGGTGGTGGTCTACAAGTGGTGGCGACCTTTATTCCCATTATTGGTGCGCTATTTTTATTCCTTACCTTATTGGAAGAATCGGGCTATATGGCGCGTGCGGCGTTTGTGGTTGACCGCTCTATGCGTAAATTAGGGGTGTCGGGAAAAGCCTTTGTGCCTTTGATTATTGGTTTTGGTTGTAATGTCCCCGGCATTATGGCGACACGTACCCTTAATGACGAGCGCGAGCGTATTTTGACGGTGATGATGTCACCGTTTATGTCGTGCGGTGCGCGTTTGGCGGTGTTTGCTTTGTTTGCTGTCGCTTTCTTTCCTGTGGGTGGGCAGAATATTGTGTTCTTATTGTATATT
>QOAQ01000054.1 GCA_003972955.1 Aquificaceae bacterium | reverse complement strand
GGCAGGGCAAAAACTCGCTACGCTCAAACAGCTTGCCCTGCTGATCCATTTTTACTTGCAAATGCTCGGCGCGGTTAGAATGGGAACTACTGCTTCGCACTCGCTATCGCATCGTGCTATTTGTGCTTAAATGCACAAATAGAAATCTAAGATGCGTAATATCGGCTACTAATATGCAAGGGTAATTTTCTTTATGAAAAAGAATACAAGTATCAGACGACAATTTAATATCGTTTTAATCAGCCTTTACTTACTCAGCTTGTTAATAACCTTGCCCTTGGTTTATTACACTGCTTCAAAAGAAGTTTATGATAGTGCTAATAAAGAATTATCATTACTGGTAGATATGGTGCAATCCATACGCACCTATATTAGAAAAGATGTGCGCCCGACACTATTAGAAAAAAATATTATTCTCCCTCCTGCTGTCTCTTCAACCGTTGCTACACGCCATGTTGCGGGGCATTTTAAAAAATTACAACCTAGTTACTATATAAAAACAGCCTCGGATAATCCGCTAAATAGTGACAATCTTCCACTGCCTTTAGAGCAAAAGATATTAGATATTTTCCGTGCTGATCGTAGTAAGAAAGTGGTTGATATTGAAGGGCTTATTAAAGGACAGCGGTATCTCGTGTCCTCTCGTCCATCGGTTAGTAAAAAAAGCTGTAACCTCTGCCATAACAGTCCTGATACAGCACCAAAAGCGATTGTTGATGGCTACGGAAAAAGCAGTGGCTATGGTTATGAAATAGGAAAAGTGGTTGGCGTGAGTGTGGTCGGTGTTCCCTTGGAAAATGTCAGCACGGTTGCGGTAAAACGTGGTCTTCTTTTGGTTGGACTATTAACACTACTTTTCACGATCACCCTGATTATCGTTAATCTTCTGGTGAAGAAAAAGATACTTAACCCACTCGAATCCGTTAGCGAATCGGCACAGGCCATCAGCAGAGGGTCTATCGATCAAGCGATAAAAATCAATAGTGATGACGAAATTGGTCAATTAGCACGCTCGGTAGAGTTATTACGTCGTAGTTTAAAGAAGGTAATGGAGCGCCTATAAAACTAAACGTGGCACTGCCTCTAATAGTTTTTGTGTATACGCCTGCTGGGGATTTCCGCACACATCTGCGGTCAAGCCCTGCTCTATTATTTTACCTGCTTTCATCACCACTGTTTCATCACTGAGGTATTCAACCACCGAAATATTGTGTGTAATAAAGAGTAGTGTGAGGTCTTTTTTCTTGCGGATTTCCAAGAGCAACTGCAACACTTCTGCTTGTACGGAAACATCTAAGGCACTGGTGATTTCATCGCAGACAATAAACTCAGGGTTGACCACTAAGGCACGGGCTAAACCGATCCGTTGACGTTGTCCACCTGAAAATTCGTGTGGGTAACGCCATAAATAATCACGGTCTAAATGTACTTGCTCTAGTATTTGTGCGGCACGTTCTATTCTGTCGTCTTTATTCTCACCAATACCATGCACTGCCATTGGCTCGGTGAGTGTAGTGACTATTTGTAAACGCGGATTAAGAGAGGATTGTGGGTCTTGAAAGGCGATTTGCATCTGTGTACGCAAGGGTCTCAGCTCTTTTGCGGTTAAACCGACCAGCTCTTTGCCTTTTATTTTTACACTGCCCGAAGTCACTGCTTCGAGTTGTAAAATAGCGCGCCCTAAGGTTGTTTTACCACAGCCAGACTCGCCTACCAGTGCCATAATCGAGCCTTTTCTAATATTCAAATCAACCATATCAACGGCTTTCACATGATCGACAACGTGCCGAAACAAGCCTTTTTTGATAGGAAACCAGACTTTCAGTTGACTGATTTCAACAAGGTTATCTGGTGCTAACTGTGCAGGGTCTGTTTTATATAATCTGGCTAGATTCTCAGGAATTGCCGCTAATAGTTTCTTAGTATAAGCATGTTGAGGATTGCGTAACACCTCTTTACTCAAACCTGTCTCTACCAACTTCCCCTGCTGCATTACGCCGACTTTATGCGCCATTTGTGCGACCACGCCAAAGTCATGGGTGATAAATAAAATCCCCATGCCATTACGCTTTTGCAGGTCTTGCATTAAACGTAAAATCTCAGCTTGTACGGTCACATCTAGCGCCGTGGTTGGCTCATCAGCGATCAATAAATCGGGCTTACAGGCTAATGCCATTGCGATCATGACACGCTGACGTTGCCCGCCTGATAATTGATGTGGATAGTTGTCAAAACGTGTACTGGCTTGCGGAATTTGTACTTCTGTTAGTGCTTCTATCGCCTGCTTTTTTGCCTCAGCGTCTGACATATCGGGATGATGCAGTTGTAATGCTTCGACTATCTGCTCGCCAATCGAAAAAACAGGATTAAGCGATGTCATTGGCTCTTGGAAAATCATCGCGATACGCGAACCACGAATTTTTCTTAAATCATCTTCATCTAACTCAAGCGTATTCACAGTTTTATAAGACTGTTTTTCTGTGCGCCAGTTAAAACATATTTCACCTTTAGGGTGTGACGAGATACCTGCGGGCAATAGCTGTATAACCGATAAAGCACAGATTGATTTACCACTGCCCGACTCACCGACTAAACAAAACGTCTCGCCTTTGTTGAGACTAAAGCTCACACCATCAACGGCTTTGACTGTTTTTTCACTCGTTTGTAAGTGAGTGTAAAGATTATTGATTGATAATAAAGCGGTTTCAGCTTTCATTAGTTGACCCCCAACCTTCCTGCAAGCTGAGGGTCTATAGCATCGCGCAAGGCCTCACCAATGAGGTTATACGCAAAGACAGTTAAGAAAATTGCACCGCCAGGGAAAGCTGCCATCCACCAATTAAAGGTTGATGATTTCACCGCTTGATTGAGCATTTGCCCCCACGAAGGCACATCGACAGGCCCTAAGCCTAAAAAACTTAAAGTTGCTTCGGTTAAAATAGCAGAGGCAACACCAAAGCTAATAGCCACTAACAGTGGTGCGATTCCATTGGGTAAAATATGGCGAAAGAGGATAGATTGCAGTGGCAGACCGCTGGCTATGGCAGCTTGCACATAGTCTTGCTTGCGTAGTTTCAAAAATTCTGCACGCACGTATCGAGCATAACCCGACCACCCCGTTATGCCGATAATAATCATCATCAAATAAATACTGCGCCCGAAGAAGGCGATAATGGTAAGGAGTAAAAATAGCACGGGTATAGCTTCAAATATTTCCATTAGGCGCATACCAAACATATCAACACGCCCTGAAAAATAGCCCATTTGACCACCGATAAAGATACCAATCACCATGGCGATTCCCGTTGCTACAAAACCAATACCTAAGGCAATGCGCGAGGCATGTATCATACGACTGGCAACGTCTGCACCATTATCGTCTGTACCCATAATATGTACGCGTTTATCTGCTTTATCCGCCGCAAAAGGGGCTTCTAAACTGGTGTCGCCATAGTCACGTAAAAAGTCACTGGGAGAGTAAGGAATGGGCGGTAGCACTGCCCAATCATATTCTGCATTATTTGCCTTTGCTCTAAACGAGTCATAAATAATTAGCTTAGGCGGTGTGAGTAACATTTGCGCTATTAGCGTGAAACTGATCACAACGAGGGTAAAAATCCAGAGTTTTTTAATAAAATTAAGCTTTAGTTTCCACAACAGTAAGGCGCTGATAAAGGCTGATAGCATCAACACATCTTCAGCGGTTGTGTAACGTAAAACGGGCATGGTTAAGACGCCATGCTCACTGGCTAAGAGCGGCATACTATTGGCAAGATAGGGGGCAAAGACAGCCATGAAAATGAGTAATAAAACCCATGCCAAACCTAAACGCGCACCCCATCCTGAAAAAGCAAGACGCAAGACGCGTTGACCATACGATTCGCTGATATGTGTTGTGTTGCTGCGATTAGTCATACTGAATCCTCGGGTCAACCAAGGTATAGAGGAAATCGGAGATTAAATAGCCGACTAAAGTAAGGAGCCCTGCTATGAGGGTAATCGATAAAACAACCTCTCTATCGCGCGCCATAGTTGCTTCAATCACCAGTTTTCCCATACCATCAATGCTAAATATTTGCTCAATAATCACTGAGCCACCCAATAAACTAGGGAGCAAGCCCGCTAAAATGGTAATGAGGGGGAGTAGGCTATTACGAAAAACGTGTTTCCATAAGACATCTTCTTCTGCAACGCCTTTCGCACGCGCTGTACGTGCATAGTCTGCATTGAGATTTTCTAAAATAGAGGTACGCATAATTTTGGCTAATGCGGCAAAACCACCGTAAGACAAGGCGATAATTGGTAAAACCAGATGCCAAGAACGATCTAACAAAAAGCCCCGTACAAAATCACCCGTTGCTAGTTGTACGCCCAAGGTTAAACCTAGACCTGCGCCGATCATCATTAGCCCCCCTACTCTAAAAGTGGCTACCTCTGTCCACGCTAATAACGCGAGTGTGATTGCACCGAGCAACGGTAAGACGATCCAATTAAATAATACAAAATCCGCATGACTAAAAGCCATCCATGCGCCCATTGCAATACCTAATACTGCCGCAATAGCGATACGTCCAAGCAGATTACGCCATTGGCTTAACCAAAAACTAAACACTGCTCCTAAGATCATTAATACAAATAGTTTGAGTACATCTAAAAGTGAAGACCAGTGTGGTAAAAAAGGCATCGTTAAGGCTTCACGGCTACTCAATCCATTCGTTGGAAACCATTGCCAATGCTGGATACTGGAGAAAAACCCTATCATCAATACCCCTGCTAACATCGAGGGGATAGACCACAGTGCCAGCATTATGACGTTGGAGGTGACATCAAAACGCCCACCTCGGTCTCTTGCTGCATTCATGCCAATGATAATGGCAATAATATAAATTAAAGGAATGGTGATGACATTGAGCAATAGCGTTATCGGTAAACGCTCCGCTATCAAGTCCGCAACGGAACGTCCGTAGTTAAAACTTTCGCCAAGGTCTGAGCCTTTAGTAAAAGAAAAGCCTTTAATTTCTCGCTTATCATTGAAGGTAAAACCAATGGGTGAAACGTTATTTAACCAACGTAGATATTGCAAGGGTAGCGGGTCATCTAAGCCATAGCGTTTATTATAATAGTCACGTAAAGCCTGTTTTTGCTCAGGCTTCATATCGGTGCCATTCACTAGACTATCGGCAGTGATACCGCCAGGGGCAGTTGCCATAACGGTAAAAACCACGATAGTAATTCCCAGCAAGGTGGGAATCATAAGTAAGATGCGACGTAGCAGATAAATTAACATTTATTATTTTTATAAATTTTAGTGATATTTTTGGCTGGCGGCAGGAACATAGGTTTCTAATGGCAACATACCGCTGTTTAGACCTAATTTTGTCATGCTTAAGTTTTTAAAGCGTTTGTCAATAAAGACAAGGCTTTGCCGTCTTGTTAAGAAGGTGTATGGCTGATCTTCATAAAAGACGGCTTCTGCTTTTTTCCATATTGGCATACGCTTTGCTTCATCAACGGTGACACGCGCTTCATCGATCAGCTTGTCTAACTGCTTACTTTTATAGTTGATAAAATTATTACCATTGGTTTTTGTTTGTGAGCTGTGGAACATTTGGTAGATGTCTGTTTCTATACCGCTAGTCCATGCGAGTGTGATGGCGGTGAAGTCTTTATTATCCAATTTTTCGATCATTACCGGCCATTCTGTTGGCTCTGGGATTAACTTTACCCCACCTTTGGCGTACATATCTTTCAGCAGTAACACCATGCGCTTTGTATCTTCATTGCCTTGGAAATAAACGAGCTTAAATGCAAAATCTTTTCCCTCAGGAGTTTCTAGTAGCCCATCATGGTTGCTATCTTTAAAACCTGCTTCGGCGAGTAGTGCTTTGGCTTTTTGCAAATCTGCTTTTCTTGCGATTAACTTATCATCATGCTGTTTGCTACGAGGACTAAATGGGCTGATGGCTATTTCTGCATAATTTAAGAAAATATCACTGATTATTTTTTCCCGATCAGTTAAATACGTCATCGCTTGGCGCACACGCTTATCGGCAAAAACGGTTGGTTTTCCGTCACGTTCTTGATTCCACGCAAGGTAGGAGTAACTTGCTACAGGACTCATATACTCAAAATTATGACTTTTTTCTGTCATTTGTTT
>QOAQ01000029.1 GCA_003972955.1 Aquificaceae bacterium | reverse complement strand
CAAAGCAATCACTGCAACCACCATCATTTCGGTCATGCTAGCATCAAACATGAGAACTACCTATCAAAGAAGAGAGAATTAAGGACTTCGAATTAAATAACTAGAGGAAGATAACGCAGAATTTTTGTTTCAGATTGGATGATCTCAAGGGCGCATAGTTATTCTATGCAACGATTTGAGATCATTCAAGCTGGGACAAAAAAGCAAGTTAAGCTCCTCTGGCTATTTAGTTCGGAGTCCTAAACGTTGTCTTTAACCTTAGACTCCGCATCAATTACATTGCCTTTTTCTTGATTTGCAACTTTCTCTGTTTTTTTAGGCTCGTCTTGAGCATCCTTGATGGATTTTTTGAAGTTTTTAATTGCTCCACCTAAATCACCCCCTGCATTCCGCAGGCGTTTTGTGCCAAATAAAACGAGTACAATCACTAAAATTAAAATAAGTGATCCTGTGCTTGGCATACCAAATGCGAGTATCATTATTGTTCTCCTAAGCGCTATTGAGCGCGTTGTTATTTACTACGATTAGCCTTTTCCACCAAACCCGATGTTCCAAAGCGTCGTTCTAATTCGTTTAATACGTCATCAGGATGTAAGTCCTGTTGTGCGAGTAACACCATTGTATGAAACCATAAATCAGCCACTTCATAGATGATTTTATCTTTTTCACCGTCTTTTGCCGCCATGACCACTTCGGTCGCTTCTTCGCCAACCTTTTTTAATATCTGATCTAATCCCTTATGATACAACTTGGCAACATAAGAGCTATCAGGCTCAGCAGATTTACGAGATTCTAAAACCTCAGCGACTTGTGAAAGTGTATCGTTAGTTGTCATAAATAAAAATAATTAATCGTGATAATACATTAAATAAGGTTCATGTATTTTTGTACCCATAAATCTAATGGCTAATTAACAATGTATGGTACTAAATCCGCATTTCAATACCTTGATCTGCCATATATTGCTTGGCTTCTCCAATGGTATATTCTGCAAAGTGAAAAATACTGGCGGCAAGTACCGCGTCTGCACCTGCTTTTAATACGCCATCGGCTAAATGTTGCAACTCACCAACACCGCCAGAGGCAATAACAGGAATATTAACGGCATCCACAATGGCTTTAGTAAGCGGGATATTAAAGCCTATTTTTGTACCATCACGATCCATACTGGTGACAAGCAACTCACCTGCCCCATACGCTTCCATTTTTTTAGCCCATTCGACTGCATCAATGCCTGTACCTTTGCGTCCGCCGTGGGTAAATATCTCCCACTTATCTGCCTCACCTTCTGCACTAACTTTTTTCGCATCAATGGCGACAACGATACATTGCGAGCCAAAATAACGACTGGTTTCTTTGATAAGTTCAGGGTTAAATACTGCTGCGGAGTTAATCGCCACCTTGTCTGCACCCGCATTCAACATACGTCGAACATCGGCTACCTCACGAATACCACCACCAACCGTTAGAGGAATAAACACCTCAGAGGCGATTTTTTCAACCACATGCACCATTGTCTCACGGTTATCAGAGGTTGCGGTAATATCTAAAAACGTAATCTCATCAGCTCCCTCGCGGTTATAACGCTCGGCAACTTCAACAGGATCACCCGCATCACGGATATTGACGAAATTAATCCCCTTTACCACGCGCCCGTTATCAACATCCAAGCAAGGAATAATACGTTTTGCTAACGCCATGAGATGCTCCTATCCTAAAGAATCGACATATTGATGTGCTTTGGCAAGATCAATCGTACCTTCGTAGATCGAACGTCCAAGAATCGTGCCACTGATACCCGCCTCTTCAACCTCGCATAGCGCGATAATATCATCCATATTCGTCACACCACCTGATGCAATCACAGGAATAGAGATGCTTTTCGCCAGCTCAACCGTTGCCTCGACGTTTACACCTGTCATCATGCCATCGCGTGAAATATCGGTATACACAATAGCAACCACGCCTGCCTCTTCAAATTTTTGTGCCAGCTCTATTGCTGATACCGTTGAGACTTTATCCCAGCCATCGGTAGCAACCATGCCATTTTTTGCATCAATACCCACAATAATATGATCAGGAAATTGTTTGCACAGCGCAATAACAAAGTCAGGATCTTCAACCGCTTTTGTACCGATAATGCAGTATGTAACGCCAGCGTCTAAATAGGCTTGTACGGTTTCTGCGTCACGAATCCCACCACCTATCTGAATAGGTAGATCAGGGAATTTTTTAGCGATTGCTTTCACGCTGTCATTATTCACAGGTTTGCCATCAAACGCACCATTGAGATCAACCAAGTGCAAGCGTTTAGCCCCTGCCTCAACCCAACGCGTTGCGGTATCCACAGGGCTATCTGAAAATACCGTTGTATCTTCCATTTTTCCTTGACGTAAACGTACACATTGTCCGTCTTTTAAATCAATCGCGGGGAGCAATAACATTTATACAGTTCCATCCCATTCAGTAAAGTTTTTTAATAATTGCAAGCCATCATCTGCACTTTTCTCAGGATGCGCTTGAATCGCAAAGACATTATCCTTGGCAATAGCAGAAGCATATTTAAGACCGTATTCCGTTGTACCTGCGGTGATAGTTTTATCGTCAGGATCAACAAAATAGCTATGCACAAAGTAAAAGCGAGAGCCATCATCAATCCCCTTCCATAAGGGATGATCTTGTGTGTGATACACACGATTCCAACCCATTTGTGGAATCTTTAAACGCTCACCGTCAACATCTTTTTCAGGAATTCTCCCTGCAAATGAATGGGTATTGCCTTTGTAGATGCCAATACAGTCGATACCGTCATGCTCTTCGCTACGCTCTAGCAAGACTTGCATTCCCATACAGATACCTAAAAACGGTTTGCTCTTCGCCGCCTCACGCACGACATCCACTAAACCAGCTTTGTTTAACTCATTCATGCAGTCACGCGCTGCGCCCTGACCAGGAAACACAATACGATCAGCCGCCAAAATCTCACCTGCAACATTGCTCAAAATAACCTGTGTACCCTCAGGTGCAACGTGTTCTAAGGCTTTCATAACCGAGTGCAGGTTGCCCATATTATAATTGATAATAGCAATAGTAGACATAGTTTGAGTTTCCTAACGGTTTAAAGTGCCTTTAGTTGAAGGAATCGTATTACCCATACGCGCATCCATCTCAACCGCCATCCGCAACGCACGTCCGAACGCTTTGAAAATAGTTTCTGCAATATGATGGGCATTGCGTCCACGAAGATTATCTAAATGCAAAGTCACCTTCGCGCTATTAGTAAAGCCTTGGAAAAATTCATGGAATAAATCCGTATCGAACGTACCGATATGGGTGCGATGATAATCAACATTATCCTCTAAACCAGGGCGACCAGAGAAATCGACCACTACACGCGACAAAGCCTCGTCTAACGGCACATAAGCATGACCATAACGCGTAATGCCTTGTTTATCGCCAATGGCTTTATTAAATGCTTGCCCTAAGGTGATACCAATATCTTCCACGGTATGATGTGCATCAATCTCAAGGTCACCATGCGCCTCAAGCTCCATATCGATCATGCCGTGACGGGCAATTTGCTCCAGCATGTGGTCAAGAAAAGGGAGATCGGTTTTAAAACGTGCTTTACCTGCACCGTCAAGATTAATACTAATGGTAATCTGCGTTTCTAAGGTATCGCGTTGTACAGTTGCTGTGCGTTCATTCATAAGACTTTTTGGGTTGTGAGATGAGTTAGGAGGTTGTCCGAGAATAATAGCATAAGGAAATCTTTAAAAACTACGGATTCAAGTATTATGTTGCAACACAATAACAAAACATAACATTACACCAACAGATTCCGACATTTAGACCTCGTAATATTTAACACTCATAATTAACGAGGAGATAAAAAATGTTTAATCAAATAAAAAATATATTACTACTATTTTTTGTGATCAGCCTAACTGCCTGTAGTTACTCGCCTGACGCACTCAAAAAATTGTATGCAGAGCTACCTAAGGAATTGGCGGGTGACATTAAAGAATCCGTTGACTTAACCGCCAAACAAAGTGCAATGGTTGATGACTACGCAAGGCAACTCGCACAATGGCATCGCCACAACAAGCTACCCGAATACAGTCAACTCTTCGCACAATTAGCGCAATTGACGAGACAAAACAAACCCTCCATAAACGCACTACAGCAACTACTCTCAAAAATAGACGACATGCCACATTTTTATCAAGCACGTCATTTAAGCTATAAAATGGCAGCAGTAGGACGCTCTTTAAACCGTCATCAAATAAGCCAACTCGCCAAATCACAACAGAGAAAGTATGAAGAAGAACGTCTGAGTATTAGCAACCATCACTTAGCAATGGAGACAAAAGACGATTTAACAAAGCTATTTAGCTTTATTGGCGTAACACTAAATGCCGAACAAATGCAGATATTAACAACAGAAGCCAAGCGTTTACATGATATTCGTTACGCAGAATTAGAGGCAGAGAAAAAATCAAATCATCAGCTAATTCAACTACTAAAACAACCTAACAACCCACAATTTGTAGCACGTTTTTCACAACTTTGGGATATGAATAAACCAAAACTATCAACAGCAGACGCACAAAAACGACAGCAAAATCAACGCACCTTTGCCCTGCTGATACAAAAATTAATCATAAGTTTTAGCGTGGAGCAGAGAAACCAATTAGCGAATAAACTATTTTCTATTAGCCATACCTTTAGTGAAATGGCGAATGAGTAAGAGGCAAACTGAGACTTCAACCCATATCGTTACCCACAAGTCTGGCAACCGCAGTAGATCAAGCTTTAAAAAATAGCAATTACTGTCCTATTTTAACAACATCAGAGAGGAATCAACACTTTACCTAAATTGGGTTGATACTTGTGGGTAACGATATGACTTCAACCATCTAAAATATTAAACGGTTGAAGTCTCGTAAGCAAAAAAACACTATCGATAAAATATAGGAAACCTGCTGGACAGATGGAAATAGATAAACAATAAAAAGTACTGTAAAACTGATAAGCACCATAATGGCACTATATATATGTGCATTTTTATAATCCATAACCTCTACCATCTCATATATTGCTACAGAGGCTACTTTGGTTTCATTAGGAATTGAACCACCAACCATTAAAACAACACCAAATTCACCTACAGTGTGAGCAAATGTTATTATAACTGCCGTTAACAGTGAAGGTTTTATATTTGGTAGAGCAACCTTGAAAAGGGTAGTAAATTTACTTTTACCACTTATATATGAAGCTTCTAGCATATGCTTATTTAAACCTTCAAATCCACTCTGCATTGGCTGCACCATAAAAGGCAGAGAGTAAAAACTACTAGCTACCACCAACCCTGTAAAACTAAAAACTAGCTCTACATTGAAATAGTTAGCAAAGAAACTACCAATAGGAGAATTTTGAGAGAGAGTAACTAAAAGATAAAACCCTAAAACTGAAGGTGGCAACACTATTGGCAACGCCACTAAGGCCTCTAGTAGCGGTTTAGTTTTAGCTTTAGTTTGAGATAGCCACCAAGAGAGCGGTAGTGCTATAGCAAAAAGAATAAGAGTAGTAACAGAAGCTAATTTAAAAGATAAAATAAATGGTGCAAAGTTAATGCTGCTTATAAAATCTATCACTCTAGGTATCCATATTTTTTAAATATCTCTTTTGCTGGCTTACTTAAAATATAGTTATAAAACAGCCTAGCCTCTTTTAAGTTTGTTGCTCTTTTTATTATTACAATACCCTGCTTAGTTGGCGTATATAAATTAGAGTCTAAATCTATCCAATTTTTACCTTTTTTAAATCCTGATAGCTCTTTGCTATATAGGTTAGTTTTTGCCACTATACCAATATCTGCAGCCTTTAGAGTAAAGGTTAAGGTCTGCCCTATTGATTCACCGTATATTAATTTATCTTCTATTTTTTTATACAATTTTGCATTTATTAATGCCTCTTTTGTAATAACTCCATAAGGTGCTGTTTTAGCATTTGCTACTGCAATTTTTTTTACATCCTGATCTAAAAGTATGTTTAGTCCTTTTGTTAGATTATAATCTTTGCTTGTAAAAAGTGCCAACATACCTTTAGCATAAATTTCTGGTTTATTAATTGCCACCCCATGCTCGTAAAGCTTTCT
>QOAQ01000116.1 GCA_003972955.1 Aquificaceae bacterium | reverse complement strand
GTGCTACTACATCATTATAGCTCCCTGAGCGGAGTCGAAGGGTGCGGAGTTGCCAGTACTGAGCGGAGTCGAAGTGAAGGGAACGGAAATTTTATTCTGTGAAAAATCATCTTATAAAATAATAATCTAAGGTTTCGTCATGCAGGGATTTTCTCGCTTATTTACCATCGTATTTATTTCCATCTTTCTTTTTTCTGCTTGTAATAAAGAGGCAAAGCAGACGACGAAAGATACCCACGTGGTCGCACCAAGTTCTGAAACTAAGCATAAGGCTAGCGAAGAAGAGGTGGCAACGACACAAAATGATACTAAACAAGATCAGGTGGAGTTTAACTGGCTTAAATTAAGTGGTTGGCATACGCAAGGGGCTATCTCGCGTAATTCTCCTGTGCGTATTGTCTTTAATCGTGAGGTTATTGGGGATGATTTGGTGGGTAAAGATGCTAGTCGTGTGATGAAAATATCACCTTCTATCAGTGGCAAGCCTATTTTTGAGAGTAAAACTGAAATTGTTTGGTTGCCTAAAAAATCATTAACACCTGCAACAGAGTACAAGGTTAGTATTAAAGCCAATGGGCTTAAAGATGTGCCACTGTCTACAAAGGATTATGAGTTTTCTTTTCGTGTTTTACCTATGGAGTACGAGATAACGACGGATCCTTTAGCGGTTGCGACGGGGGATAGAACCTTAATGATCTTGAGTGGGCAGGTGCTTGTTTCTGACCGTGTTTTACCTGACGATGTACGCAAGGTGCTAAAAGCACGTTACCACGATAAGCCTGTGAAAATTACATGGCAACACAGTGATAATGGCAAGCAACACCGCTTTATAATCAAAGAGTTAAAACGTGATACGTTTGCAAGTGACCTGCAACTCAGTTGGACGGGTAAATCGCTTGGCATCGCCACAAAAGGGAGCAAAGAAATAACCATCCCTGCTCTGAATGATTTTAAAATGATTGATGTACGCGTTAAACATTCTGATGGTGAAAATAGCTATGTACAAATTAACTTTTCTGATCCTCTTGAGACATCACAAAACTTGAAGGGCTTAATCCAATTAGAAAAGCAGAAATATAAAATCCGTACAGAAGATAATATTATTAAGTTGTACCCCAACGAAAGTCTCAGTGGTGAACATAAACTCATTATTAACAAAGGCTTAAAAAGTGCTACAGGTGGCGTATTAAATAAAAGTATCAGTAAAAAAGTAACCTTTGATGCACAGAAACCGCAGGTGCGTTTTGTTGGCTCAGGCTCTATTTTACCTGAAAATGGCAGTTTAGAAGTGCCTTTTGAAGCTGTGGGTATTGATAGTATTAAAGTCTCTGCATTTGAGATTTACCCCGATAATATGGGGCAGTTTTTACAGGTCAACAACCTAAACGGCAATGAAGAAACGGGGCGTGTAGGGCGTTTTTTATGGCAAAAAAATATCCCACTTAGCTCTGCTGATCCAAATAAGTGGAATCGCTATTCCTTTGATGTCACAGAGTTAATGAAAGACCATGAAGGGGGATTAGTTCGCCTTAATCTACAGATAACGCGCAAGCATTCGACCTATCGTTGCGGCAATAAAACCAAGCCCATAGAAACCCGCGAAACATTGCTTAAAAATGAAGAGGATAATAATGTTTTACAGCCCAGTGGCTGGGATGGGGTAAGTGATTTTGCTGAGGCAGATGATCTGAATGATTGGAGTTGGGAGCAGCGTAATAACCCCTGTACCGATGCCTATTTCACTTTCCATAATGATAAAACGGAAGCAAGCCATAATTTTATTGTCAGTAATATTGGTATCTTAGCGAAACAAGATGCACACGAAAAACTCAGTGTAATTACCACCGACTTAAATACCTCAAAACCCTTAGCAGGGGTTGATCTAGTGGTGCGTAATTACCAAGGTCAAGTCCTTGCGAAAGGACGTAGTGATGCCCAAGGTTTTGCCTCGCTTACGGTTTTATCAACACCTTTTTTACTCACTGCCACAAAAGATCACGATACAAACTACTTAAAACTCAATGCTAAAACAGCACTTTCTGTTAGCCAATTTAATACAGGTGGCGTAAAAGTTAGCAATGGCATAAAAGGTATGCTGTATGGCGAGCGAGGGGTATGGCGACCTGGTGATGATATTTATCTTACCTTTGTACTCGAGGATAAAGACAATAAAATTCCTGATGCACATCCTGTTACCATGAAGCTTATTGACCCTCGTGGACGTATTGTAAACACACAAACAAGCAGTGATGCCGTCGGTGGTTTCTATCAATTTAAGTTCAAAACTGAAGAGAAGGCAGAAACAGGTAAATGGCTCGCTAAAGCATTTTTAGGCGGAAGTCATTTTAGTAAGTCGTTGCTGATCGAAACCATACGTCCTAATCGTCTAAAAATAGACCTCGACTTTGGCACCGATGTTTTACATGGCTACCGTTCTTTGCCTCCTGGCACACTATTCGCTCAATGGTTACATGGCGCGACTGCGGAGAACCTAAAAGCAGACATATCGGTACGTTTTAAACCCAAGAAAACAAGTTTCGACTCATATACAGATTTTAATTTTGATGACCCTGTGCGTCGTCTTAAAAGTGCCGACGAGCAACTGCTCAAAGGGCGTTTAGACTCTACAGGGAAATTACGTTTTACCAAGTTTTTACACCCTAGCGACAAACCTGCGGGCAAGTTACGTGCAACCTTTACCAGTCGCGTGTTTGAACAAAGTGGTGCATTCAGTATTAACCGTCGCTCACTGGATTATCACCCTTATAAAGAGTACCTCGGTATTAAATTACCCAAAGGTGATGAAGCGCGTGGCATGTTGCTGACCGATAAAAAACATTCAGTACAAATTGCTAGTATTAATGCCGATGGCAAACCCGTTTCGATGCAAAAGGTGCAGGTCACACTGTATAAAATCGATTGGAAATGGTGGTGGGATAAATCATCCGAATCACTTGCTGAATATGATGATAGCCAGCATCACAATAAACTCAAACAAGATATTATTAGCACCACCGATGGTCATGGTGTATGGCAATTTGAAATAAAATATCCTGAATGGGGACGTTATTTAGTCCGTGCCTGTGACCTTGATGGTGGGCATTGTACGGGGAAAACTGTGTATATTGATTGGCCAGGATGGGCAGGTCGCGCCCAAGAAGAGGGTAGTGGCTCAGCCAGTCGTTTGAATATTTTTGCCGATAAGCCTGCTTATACGGTTGGGGAAACCGCCACGATTAAACTCCCTAAAACAGCGAAAGGACGCGCTTTATTAAGTGTCGAAACCGCTAGTCGTATCCTCACGCAAAAGTGGATTGAATTTACGGGTGAGCGTAGTAAATTTGAGTTACCTATCAGCGCAGAAATGTCGCCCAATGTGTATGTGCATATCACTTTACTACAACCACATAAAGGCAAAGAGAATGACAGACCGCTACGACTCTACGGCATTATTCCTTTAGAAGTTGCCGACCCTAAAACCTATCTCAAACCGTTAATAAAAGCAGATAATGAATGGAAACCCGATTCAACACAGACCATTAGCGTCAGTGAAGAAAATGGTAAGGCAATGACCTATACCCTCGCCATTGTGGACGAAGGTTTATTGGGATTAACCAGTTTTAAAACTCCTGATTTACATCGTCATTTTTATCGTAAAGAAGCCTTGGGGATTAAAACATGGGATTTATACGACCAAGTGGTAGGCGCATATAGTGGTAATTTGAATAAGATGATCGCATTAGGCGGTGGCGATGAAGGTAATATCGACAATGACAGCGATAAAAAACGTCGCTTCCCACCGATTGTTAAAGTGCTTGGCCCTTTCCATCTCGCCGCAGGGAAAACCGCACAGCACGAGATAACACTGCCACCTTATATTGGCGCAGTACGTGCTATGTTGGTTGCAGGTGAAAAAGGCGCTTACGGAAAAGTCAGTCAATCGATTTTTGTACGCCAACCACTCATTATGCAAGCCACTATGCCGCGTATGTTAGGGCCTAATGAAGAAGTGAATGTGCCTATATCTTTGTTTGTAACAGAAAAATCAATCAAAGACGTAAAACTTGAAGTGATTGTCGATGATTTTTTCACCGTAGTAGGAGAGAAAAGCAAACAGATTAGCTTTTCAAAAACAGGTGAGAAATTGGGAATGTTACGCCTGAAAACTAACAATAAATCAGGCAAAGGGCATGTGCAATTTATCGCTACCAGCGGTCAACACAAAAGCAGCGCAGATATTTATATCGATATACGCCAAGCCAATCAAGAGACAACACGTACCATCACCCGTGTAATCGAACCCGGTGAGACATGGGTGCAACAGGTCACCCCGCACGGTATTGATGGCAGTAATCAAGCGACATTAGAGCTGTCCTCCGTGCCATCGCTCAATATGGAAAAACATCTTGATTATTTAGTGCGTTATCCGCATGGCTGTTTAGAACAAACCACCTCGGCAGCGTTCCCGCAGCTTTATCTATCAAAAGTGATGCAGTTGAGTGATGCACGACAAAAGAAAATTGAGCATCATATTAAACAGGCTATTGAGCGTTTACGCAGCTTCCAACTTGCCACGGGTAATTTTAGTTATTGGCCAAATGGTAATGATAGCAATGAATGGGCAAGTATTTATGCAGGGCATTTTTTAATTGAAGCACAAAAGCTAGGTTATCTTCTACCTGCCGAATTATTGTCGGATTGGCTAACCTATCAGGCCGATGCTGCACAGCGTTGGTTAGCAGGCAGTCATACTTATGCACAGACGCAAGCTTATCGGCTTTATGTCTTAGCACTTGCTAATAAGCCGCAGATGGGGGCAATGAATCGTCTGCGTGAGTCAGGAGAAATGAGTCATAAAGCCCGTTGGATGCTAGCCTCTGCCTATCAAGTTGCAGGGCAATCTGCCGCTGCCAATAGCCTTATTCAAGGCTTAGTACCTGCTAGCAATCAACCCGCTAAAATCACCCCAGAAACCTTTAGCTCCACGCTCGGTGACTTAGGCTTGCAACTGTCCAATCTTGTCAGCTTAAATAAAAAACAAGATGCGAATTTATTCGTAGAGAAAATATCGGCAGAACTCAATCGCGACACCTTCCAAAGTACACAAGGGTTATCGTGGGCATTAATGGGGGTATCGCGCTATTTAGCAGGAGATACCAGTCACTTTAACGCAAAACTTTCCTTCAACGATAAGGACAGCAAAGAGGTCACTAGCAATACCCCGTTCTTACAGCAATCATTAGGTGCTTTGGAGAAAAAAGGCACGACGTTGGAGGTCGTAAATACCAATGGTAGCAAGCTATTTGCCAGCGTTATCTCACGCGGAATACCTGAGGCGGGCAATGAAAAGTCTATCAATAAGGGCTTAAAACTTCAGCTTAGCTATCGCAATATCGTGGATGCTAAGGAATTAAATCTTCAAGAAAATGCGGAGATTGTGCAAGGCAGTGATATTGCGATAACGGTTGATGTTAGCAATACCAGTAACAGAAAAGTCGAGCATATTGCCTTAACCTTACCTGTTGCGGCGGGTTGGGAAATTCATAATGCCAATTACAGCTTAAAAAGTGATAAAGACAGTGGCAATAAAATTATCAATCAATTTGATTATCAAGATGTTAGGGATGATAGGATTTACACCTATTTTGCTTTAGAAGCGAAGCAGACAAAAACCTTTAGAGTGTTAATCAACGCCTCTTACCGAGGACATTACTACCTACCTGCGGTGAGTGCGGAAGCAATGTACGACGGTAAAATGCAAGCACGTCAGCAAGGTCAGTGGATAACGATTAGTCAAGCTAAAGCGGTTACAAAAGACCCCGCAGACAAGGACAAATCAGCCGAAACAAAAAAACAAGAGCGTAGCGTGAGTGTTAAAAAAGCATGGCTCTACAGCTCTCCGAAAGAGGAGGATATTAGTAAACAATACCTGATCGAAGGCGATAAATTTATCGTCCTTGATGAGAAAGTAGAAGCGGGTAAAACATGGTATCTGATTCACTTTATCGGGGTGAAAATTGTTGAAAAATGGATTAAAGCAACAGATACAAAAGCTGTGATAAAACAGCAGGATGCTCCTCTTATTTGATCTGTTCTTGTGAGGCAACTACAGTATGATGAACAAGCTATTGATTCCACAGTGATTTAAAAAATACCCGCTTAACCTATGGGTGAAGCTAAGATTTTTTAATTTCACTGTGAAACCAATATCTTATCCCTCATATCCGCATTTGCCTCACGGATTCAGGGTATTTTATATCTACATCGTCATATCTCTTAGTAGTTGACCATATTGCTAATAAGGGTTCTATTATTAATAGGGACGAAGTGGTACTCTCGAAGCCATAATTTATAAATTCAGGGTAAATAAACATGGAAATCGAAGTAGACGGAAAAATAGTTCAGTTAAGTGAAGCAGGATGGTTAGAAGACCTTTCTGAATGGACTGAAGAAATCGCCAAGAAAATAGCATCAGACGTTGAGCAATGTGAGCTAACCGATGAAAGTTGGGATATTATCAACCTAACTCGTGAAATGTTTGAAGAAAACGGTCAAGTAGCAGAGCCACGTAAATTTATGAAGGCAATGAAAGCTAAATTTGGCAAAGACCGCTCAACCAATAAATATATCTTCTCACTCTTCCCAAAAGGTGGATTGATTAAATCAGCGAATAAAATTGCAGGTTTACC